>NZ_JBVVQA010000019.1:0-139793 GCF_055811455.1 Mesorhizobium sp. WSM4845 | reverse complement strand
ATTCTGGGCATCGCGCCGACCGGCTTCGAGATCGACTGGAACAAGGTCATCTTCAAGATGCTGCATCTCAAGGGCATCTATGGCCGCGAAATGTTCGAGACCTGGTACAAGATGATCGCGCTGGTGCAGGGTCCGCTCGATGTCGGCGGCCTGATCACCCACCGCATCGGCGTGGACGACTATATTTCCGGCTTCGAGGCGATGAAGAGCGGCAATTCCGGCAAGGTTGTCATGGATTGGTGAGGGCGGCCTTGGGGCTGGACTACAGGGCTCGCCATTCGCGGCGTGAACGCCCGGGAATAGCGCGATTTTTGAGTTCGTGAGGGCGATGATGACGCTTCTTTATCATTCAGGGCTATCGAATCCAGGACTAGATTGCCATCTGGCGCCTCTGACAGCGGGTAGTCGTGTTAAGGGGCATTCCTCAACGAGACCGGGCAAGCACGAATGAAGACTCAAATAGTCGTCGTTGGCGGTGGGGCTGGAGGCCTTGGACTCGTGCGCCGGCTCGGAGCACGGCTCGGCCGCAAGGATTTCGATATCATTCTTGTCGAGCGTAACCACACCCATGTGTGGAAGCCGCTGCTCCATGAGGTCGCGGCCGGATCACTCGACGCAAATCTTGACGAAGTGGGCTACCGCGGCCACGGGCACCGTTGGGGCTACCGCTTCTTCTACGGGTCGCTGGAGGCCATCGATCGCACCGCGCGGCAGGTCACAGTGGCGCCGATATTCGACGATGACGGGTCGGAACTGGTCGGTCGACATCGGCTCCGATACGACTACCTCGTTATCGCAATCGGGTCGGTTTCAAACGACTTCGGCACTCCCGGAGTCAAGGATCATTGCCTTTTCCTCGAAGACCGTCACCAAGCGGATCGCTTTCGATTGAAGTTGTTGAATCATTGTCTTCGAGTTTCCAGGACAATGTCAGCTGATTCAACCGACGACGCCTTTGTTGATATAGCTATCGTAGGTGGTGGCGCGACAGGCGTCGAACTCGCTGCTGAACTCTACAATGCTGCATCATCTCTCAGACATTATGGCCTGGAAGTCTTCGACGAGACCCGGCTGAGGGTCACTTTGATAGAGGCCGGGCCGCGGATTCTTCCGGCTCTCCCAGAAGCTTTAGCAAAGGCCGCGCATCAGGAACTTGAGGCCCTCGGCGTCCGGGTGCTCGCAAACACGGCTGTATCCGAAGCAACGGAACAGGGACTGCGGTGTGCTACCGGGGAGCAGATACACGCCAATATTTGCGTCTGGGCTGCAGGAGTGCAGGGGGCAAATATTCTGGGAGAGCTCGACGGACTTGAGGTGGCGCGCAGCAGGCAACTTGTCGTCCTTCCCACCCTCCAAACGAGCCGGGACGAGCGCATCTTCGCTATCGGCGATTGCTGCTTTTTCAAGCCGGAAGGGGCGGGCGGCCCAGTGCCGCCACGCGCTCAGGCCGCCCACCAGATGGCATCGACCGCTTATCGCAACATTCTTCACTTGATTGCCGGGGAAACGCCGGAAGCATTTGTCTATCGGGACAAGGGCTCGCTCGTGTCGTTGAGCCGGTTTTCCACCGTCGGCAGCTTGATGGGAAATCTCGTCGGAGGGCGGATGGCGATCGAAGGGCGGCTGGCCAGGATGATCTACGTGTCTTTGTACCGCATGCACCTGGTGGCCATACATGGCTGGATCAAGGGCCTGGCTCTTATCCTGGTCGGCCATGTCAACCGGGTTGTCCGTCCGCGTCTCAAATTGCATTGAGGTTGGTCAGGCGAGTGGCAGGCTGCGACCGAAAGATGCCGCTGAGGTCTGCATTCCACCTCGCCTGAGCGACGCCCGAGTGGTCTTGCCGCATTCCTCGCCCGATTTGCGCCATATGGCATGCCGACGGACGGCTCAAAACGAATGATCCCGCTGAATTGAAGGGGCATAACAGCAGCGAAATCTGCCCGCCGGACGCCACTCTAAGGTCCGACTACAAATGTGACTTTGGATCAAGCGACAGCGTTGCACCTATGGCCGTTGATCATGACAGGGATAGCGTCAGCGCCCCGACCGAGCTGATGAAATTCGAGACCCGCCATGTGCCGGGCGCGCTGAATCTGTCGCAGGAGATGGGCTGGCCTTATCGCCAGGAGGACTGGGAATTTGCCGTGAAGGTCGGCAATGGCCTGGTCCTCGAGCGGGCAGGACAGGTGATCGGCACTGCCATGTCCTGGAATTACGGACAGGCCTATGCCACTGCCGGGATGATCATAGTAACCGGCTCCGCGCAAGGCGGCGGCAACGGCTCCCGGCTTTTTGACGGGTTGCTTCAGGCCACGGACGGGCGCAACGTGCTGCTCAATTCGACGGAAGAGGGGCTCGCGCTCTACAAGCGACGCGGCTTCAATGCCTGGGGCACGGTGATTCAGCACCAGGGCTCGCTGAGCGTCGCCGTGACGCAGAGTACCCGCGACGACATCCGTCAGGCGACGGTCTCCGACCTCGCGGCGATCCAGGCTTTTGACGAGCGGGCGACAGGCATGCCCCGGCCGTCGATGGTGGCTGCGCTCGCTGATGCTGGCAATGTTCTGGTCATCGAACGCGCGGGGCGGATTGCAGGCTACGCCATCGCCAGGCGGTTCGGCCGCGGCTATGTCGTCGGCCCTGTTGCAGCAGAAAGCGCCCAAGACGCGCGGCTTCTGATCCTGGCCCAGCTTGCGACGCTTCACGGCCAATTCGTGCGCATCGACGTCTATGCCGAACACGGATTGGGCGACTGGCTGGAGAGCCTGGGCCTCGCGCGTGTCGGTGCTGTGATCGCGATGGTCAAGGGGCGACGGCCCGTCTGCGACGGGACAGCCCGCATGTATGCCTTGGCAAATCAGTCGTTCGGTTGAGGAATGAGGTAGGGTGGCGATGGATACGAATGTAAATATCAGTGAGGCGGCACAAACGATCGATGCCCTCATCACCCCGTCGCTGCTTCTGGACCGGGGGCGGATCGAGCGCAACATCCAGCGTCTGGCCGAGCATGCCAGAGAGCTTGGCGTAGTGCTGCGCCCGCATATGAAGACGGCCAAAAGCATCGACGTCGCCCGACATGTGTTCCCCGGCGAACCCGGCCCGATCACGGTCTCGACCATCGCCGAGGCGGAGTATTTCGCCGGCCACGGCTTTCGCGACATCACCTATGCAGTCGGCATGTCGCCGGCGTCGGCCGTCCGCGCCATGGAGCTTTGTCGCCGCACCGGCGCTGATGTGAAGCTGCTGCTCGATTTCGTGGAGCAGGCCGACGCCCTGGCCGGTGTACGCGAAGCCACCGGTGTGACGCCGTCCGTCTTCATCGAACTGGACTGCGACGACCATCGCGGCGGATTGAAGCCGGACGATCCCAAGCTGCTCGATGTGGCCGACAGGATCGTCGCAGCTGGCGCCAACCTGGTCGGCGTCCTCGCCCATGCCGGCGAGTCCTATGGCTTGAGCACGCCCGATGCGCTGGTCATGGCAGCCGAGGACGAGCGTTCGGCCACCGTGCGCGCCGCCGAAACTTTGCGCGCCCACGGCCATGCCTGCCCGATCGTCAGCCTCGGCTCGACGCCGACGGCGCACTTCGCCGAGAACCTCGAAGGCGTCACGGAGCTGCGCGCCGGGGTCTACATGTTCTTCGATCTCGTCCAGCACGGGGTAGGGGTCTGCCGTCTCGACGATATCGCGATTTCCGTGTTGGCCACGGTGATCGGGTCCAAGCCGGAAAAAGGATGGGTGCTGGTCGACGCGGGCTGGATGGCGCTTTCGCGCGACCGCGGAACCGCAAACCAGCAGGTCGACCAGGGTTACGGCGTGGTCTGCGATGAAAAGGGGCGGGTGCTTGAAGATGTGATCGTGGCGCAGGCCAGCCAGGAACACGGTATCCTCACCATTCGTGCCGGTTCTGGAAAGTCCATGCCCGATTTCCCGCTCGGGGCTCGGGTCCGGATTCTGCCCAACCATGCCTGCGCGATGGCCGCCCAGCACCACTTCTACAGCGTCGTCAACGGGGACAGTCCCCGGATCGAAGCCCGTTGGGAGCGGATCCGCGGATGGTAGGGGCTGCAATCGCAACGCTTTGCATGGCGCCCGTGCAAACTGACGCACTGGTGGTGCAATCATGAAGTTTACATCTTATTGGCTGGACACCTCTCAGCCGTTCAACGAGGGCGCGTCCAAACCGCTCGAAGGCCACTACGATGTAGCGATTGTGGGCGGCGGCTTGACTGGATCCTCTGCCGCGTTGGCCCTCGCCAAAAAGGGCGCCCGGGTTGCACTGTTGGAGGCCGAAACGATCGGCAACGCCGCTTCCGGCCGCAATGGCGGCATGTGCAACAACGGTTTTGCCCAGAACTATGCAATCATGGCCGGCAAGCACGGCAAGCCGGCCGCAAACGCCCTCTACAAGGCTTTCGACGCCGGCGTCGATATGGTCGAGCGGTTGGTGCAGGAAGAAAAGATCGACTGCAGCTTCTCCCGGGTCGGCAAGCTCAAGCTTGCCGCCAAGCCTGAGCACTACGACGTGCTGGCGCGCAGCCAGGAACTCTTGGCGGCAAATGTCGATCCCGGGACGAGGATGATCGCGCGCGCCGACCTGCGAACTGAAGTCGGCACCAGCCGCTACCATGGCGGGCTGCTGTTTCCCAAGAGCGCCAGCATGCATGTCGGCCGTTTCGTCCGGGGCCTGGCGACCGCCGCCGCACGGCGGGGCGCAGAGGTCTATGAAAACGCCCCCGTCATGGCTCTGCGCAAGGTCGCCGACGGGCATGAGGTCGAGACCCCGCGAGGCAAGATCGTCGCGCGTCAGGTCCTGCTGGCGAGCGGCATTTCCCAGGTCGGTCCGCTCGGATGGATCCGCCGCCGCATCGTGCCGGTCGGCGCCTTCCTGGTCGTGACGGAACCGCTGTCGCCTTCGCAACTCGAGCGCCTCATGCCGACCCGACGCAATGTCGTCGACACGCGCAATCTCGTCGTCTACTGGCGGCTCACGCCGGACAATCGCATGCTGTTCGGCGGGCGGGCCCGGTTTGCAGTATCCAACCCGCAGTCCGACGAGAAGAGCGGCCGGATCCTGAAAGCGGCGATGGTCGAGGTCTATCCGGAACTGGCCGACATCCGCATCGATTACTGCTGGGGCGGCATGGTCGACATGACCCGCGACCGCCTGCCGCGCGCCGGGGAGCGCAACGGAATCTACTACTCCATGGGCTATAGCGGCCACGGCACCCATATGTCGACGCTGATGGGCAGCATCATGGCCGATGTCATGGACGGGCGTCCCGACCTGAACCCCTGGAAGGATTTCGACTGGCCGGCGATCCCTGGATACTTTGGGCGTCCCTGGTTCCTGCCGATCCTCGGCGCCTATTACCGCATGAAGGACCTTGTCACATGATTTCGCCCCTCGAACACCTGTCCCGCAACGGCCGCCTCGACAAGTTCTTCATCGACGGTCAATGGGTCGAGCCGAGAGGCACCGCCCAGAGCGTCGTGGTGAATCCCGCCACCGAAGAGATCGTGGCCCGGTTTCCGCTCGGAAACAGCTGGGATGTGGACGCGGCCGTTGCAGCGGCCCGCCGGGCGTTCGCCACCTGGAGCCGTACCAGGCCGGAATACCGCGCGGGTCTGCTTGATCGCCTGCAGGCGCTGCTCGAAGCGCGCAATGAACTGCTTGCGCAATGCTTGAGCCTCGAGATGGGAGCGGCGATCGGATATGCGCGCACCGCGCAGGTGTCGCTCGCGATCGCCCATGTGCAAGTCGCTCGCGATGTCCTGAAAACCTTCCCCTTCGTCGTGCAGCGCGGCCACACCGCCGTCACCCACGAACCGATCGGTGTCTGCGCCCTGATCACGCCCTGGAACTGGCCGCTCTACCAGATCACCGCCAAGGTTGCGCCGGCGCTCGCCGCAGGCTGCACGGTCGTGCTGAAGCCAAGCGAACTCTCTCCTTTGGACGCCCTGCTGTTCGCCGAGACGATTGAGGAAGCCGGCTTCCCTGCCGGTGTCTTCAACCTCGTCAATGGTGACGGCCCAGGCGTGGGCATGGGTCTCGCCTCCCACACGGATGTCGACATGATCTCCATCACCGGCTCCACCCGTGCCGGCATCGCGGTGGCCCAGGCCGCCGCGCCGACGGTCAAGCGCGTCGGACAGGAGCTCGGCGGCAAGTCGCCGAATGTGATTCTGCCCGACGCCGACCCCGATCGTGCCGTTTCGCTGGGCATAGCCGCCGCCTTCCGCAATCTCGGCCAGTCATGCAGCGCGCCGACGCGTATGATCGTGCCGCGCGAGCGGCTGTCCGAGATCGAGGCGGTCGCCAAGAGGGCCGCAGCCCAGATCATCGTCGGCGATCCGCTTTCAGAAGCCACCACTCATGGTGCAATCGCCAACCGTTCCCAGTTCGACCGCATCCAAACCATGATCGGCATCGGCATTTCGGAGGGCGCCAGGCTCCTCACCGGCGGGTCGGGTCGCGCGGACGATCTGAGCGTCGGGTTCTATGTCAAGCCGACCATCTTTTCCGACGTGCGCACAGGCATGCGCATTGCCCAGGAAGAGGTTTTTGGGCCAGTTCTGTGCATCATCCCCTACGACACAGTCGAGGAGGCCGTCACTATCGCCAACGATACGGTCTACGGCCTGGGGGCCCATGTACAGGGCACGGATATGGGCGCCGTCAGGGACGTCGCCTCGCGGATCCGCGCCGGTCAGGTTCATCTCAACTACCCCGCCTGGGACCCGCACGCCCCGTTTGGCGGTTTCAAGCAGTCCGGAAACGGGCGCGAATATGGCATCGAAGGCATGTTGGAGTACCTCGAGGTCAAATCCATCCTCGGCTATTTCTAGGCGACATTCGCCTGGCGCAGAGGGCGCAGCTGCGGTCTACGCCTGTAGGCTGAGCGGATCGGTAATCAGTTAGAACATGTCGGTTGATGACTGAATCGGATTTGGTGACGTCTGCGTCGGTTTGACTCATCAGGTTGCGTTTCTATCCGGTCGCTTTGTGGGTTACCGATCGGGCATGATCGACCACGCGGAATCGAGCAGCGGTGGAGGCGGACCGCTCGAAGCGGACGAGCGTGGCCGCCGGGTATTCGCTGCGAGTGAGGCTCGTGCTGCGGGTTGTGGGCTTGCGGTGGTGTCTGAGATCACCGGTCTGGCCGTTCGACGATCGGGCGTGGCATCAAAGACCTCGATGTTGCGACGGCGCGCGGGCAGGTGCGTCGACAGGGCGTTTGTCTATGCGATCGAATGGAGTGGCAGAGAACTCTGGTCTGGAGCTTCCTCGATTGCTCGAAGCTCCGCCGTGTTGAGTTCAATTTGTAATTTATTTTGACCAGGACTAACCTCCCACGCTCTCTTGATGTCCTTCGAGGCACGCCGAGATCGCCCGCAGCTGGAATTCCAGTGCGGGATCCTCCGCCGGGAACCGGCCGTCCAGCGCGGAGGTGCCGACGGTAAATCCCGCTGCGCCACTGTTGCGAATGGTGTTGATCTGATCCGGCCGGTCCACCGATCCCGCGACGATAACGGGCTTGGGCACGGCCCGGCACACAGCGTCGATCAGAGACGGCACATTGCCTGCCGAACGGTAGGCGAGAAGGTCGAGACCGGCGACACCGGGATGGCTGGCGAGCGCGACCGCGCTTTTGACGATCTCGGCCTGCGATCCTTCCAAAATGCTCGGGTGCCCGACGATGCGACCCGGAAACGGATAGTAGCGGATGGGCGTCCCTTCCAGCAGCGGCAGCACGTCTTCGGCATGGGTGCCACCGAGAAGAAAGTCGACGCCGAGGTCGATCGCCGCCTTGACCGAGCGGATCTCGCTGTCGCGGTCGAGCGATACAACTTCGAGATAAGTGTTGGCTCCGCCCTCGCGGATCTGGCGGGCGAGGGCGGCAAGCGCGTCGAGCGGCAGGCCGATGTCCTTGAAGCCGATGTGGCGGATTCCGGCTCTGAGCGCCGTTTCGGCGTGGACGGCGGCGTCGGTCACCGTGCGGTCGTTGCGTGTCAGCATGAAGATGAAGTCGAATTGGGTCATGGGGTGACGGCTTTCTGGTAGGGGAGGGAGGCCTTCAGCCTAAGGGCGTAGTCGAAGGCGGTCTCCAGGCTGGAGGGGTCGGCAACGCCGGACCCCGCGATGTCGAAGGCGGTGCCGTGATCGGGGCTGGTGCGCACGAATGGCAGGCCCAGCGTGACGTTCACGCCATGGTCGAGGCCCATATATTTGACCGGGATGAGACCCTGGTCGTGATACTGGGCGACCACGATGTCGAACCGGCCCTTGCGGGCCTGCATGAACACGGTGTCGCCTGGCCATGGGCCGGAGACGTCGATGCCTTCGGCACGGGCCGCCTCGATTGCCGGCCGGATGATGCGGATTTCCTCGTCTCCGAAGAGACCGCCTTCGCCGGCATGCGGATTGAGGCCGGCGACGGCGACGCGCGGATGGGAGATGCCGAGCGCCTTCGCACCGGCATCGGCCAACCGGATGGCATCCATC
This sequence comes from Mesorhizobium sp. WSM4845, assembly GCF_055811455.1. Classification (NCBI taxonomy): domain Bacteria; kingdom Pseudomonadati; phylum Pseudomonadota; class Alphaproteobacteria; order Hyphomicrobiales; family Phyllobacteriaceae; genus Mesorhizobium; species Mesorhizobium sp. WSM4845. The sequence goes on along the minus strand of NZ_JBVVQA010000019.1, from coordinate 131,284 downwards.
TGCGCCGCGAAATCGCCTTTGCGGATCGCCTCGGACAGCGAACAATGGATGGTGACGAGGACCGTGCGAATGTCCTCGTTCGCCAGCATCATGGCGACCTTGGGAGCCCCGCCATGATCGGCCAGGATTTCGGTGTGGCCGGGATAGTGCAAACCGGCTGCTGCAAGTGCTTCCTTGTGAATCGGCGCCGTTACGATGCCGCCCACCCAACCGTCCCGCGCCAGTCCGATCGCGACAACGATGGCGTCGAACGCCGCGCGTCCACTGACGGCCGAAACCTGGCTGACCGGTGGCAGGGCGGAAAGCTGCGAGGAGCAAAGCACGTTGAGGGTTCCGTCATCGAGCACGGTCTCATCGACGGAAGCGATCGGCCGGATCCGCACATCAGCATCGAGCCCGCAAAGGGCGTGGGTCATCACCAGCGGATCACCGACGACGATCCAGTGTCGCTTGTCCGGGCGACGGAGATACATTTTTGCGATGATCTCGGGGCCGATGCCGGAGGGATCGCCCATGGTCACGGCGAGAGGAGCGTCATGGGCGGTCATCGATCAGAGCCTTTCGTGAAAGCGGTTTGCCAGCAGGTCGCGGGCGGCATCAAGGAGTGCAGAGGGTGAGCCGAAGCCTCCCGCCTTCATGGCGATGGTGAGCGGCTCTCCATCCGCCCGTTCGGCGCGGCCAACCGGAAAGCCGGGCTCCAACTCGCGGGTGAGAAGGAACCCGTTGATGCCGAGGCGGTCGAGGATCGCGGCCATCGTCTCGCCGCCGGTGGCGATCACCGCGTCATAGTCGCGCCGGGCGACCGCTGCGGCTGCTTGTCCGGCGAGGTTCGTCATCACCGCGCTGGCATTCTCCTGCCCTTGCAGCGGTGCCCGAAGACAAATCACACGGGCGTCGCCGGGAGCGTCGGCCAGGTCGCTGACGACGGGAACGCCTCGTACACGCAAGGTCTCGCATTGGACGCGCGTCACCGGATTGGTGCTTCCTGCGACGATCACCACCTGCCCGGCGGCTTTGCCCGTTACCGGGCGTTCGTCCGGCACTGCAGGGACCAGCGATGCCAGCGCGATGGCGAGACCAGGGGAGCCCACCCAAAGGACAGTCTCGGGATCGGGAATGTCGGCGACCTGCCGGTTCAGTATGTTCTGACTGTCGGCGTCGAGGATCAGAATGGACCCTTTCGTCGCCGCATCGCCGGAACTGTTTGCTGCGAGAATGATCGGTATCCCCAGGGACGGGTCGACCAGATCGGCAATGTGCGATGTGCCTGCGGGATGGACTGGGTCACGGCCGTAGACGCTCTGACTCACGGGAATGCCGTTCACCGTCTGGATCCCGCCGACGGTGAGCCGCCCCGCTTCGGGAAAGGCTGGAGCGATGACAAGCCTGCTCCGGCCGCTGGCGCGAAAGGCGGCGGCGACTTCCACGCGGATATGGCCGCGCAGGGTCGAATCGATCGTTTTGAACAGAAGGCGGGCATGCGAGAGGGCCGACACGGCGTCGGCGATAGCCCTTGTCGCCTGCCAGATGTCGGAGGCGCGGCTGTTGGTATCGATAGAAGTGATAGCTCCATTCTCCGCGCCGTCGACCTGTCGCTTGATCACAGGTGCATAGCCTCTCGCGAGAAAGGCCGCCGCGCCGTCGGTAGCACTGGTCAGATCGTCGGCGACTATCCCGACGAGGAGAGATGTGGTCTGCTTCATGTTGGTGAGAATAGCAGAACGGTGAGAACCGAATATCGATATGATCTGACGATTTATGGTGATATGAAATCACCAATGAAACGATCTGACCTACCTTCACTCGACGATCTGCGTGCCTTCCAAACAGTGGCGCGTCTGGGGTCTGTGCGTGCTGCGGCGGCCGAACTCGCTCTGACGCATGGTGCAGTCAGCCGTCGCGTCTCCAAACTCTCCGCCGATCTTGGCTTGCGCTTGCTCGAAGCGGACGGGCGCGGGGTGCGTCTGACCTCCGATGGCGCGAAGCTGGCGGAGGCGACCGGCAAGGCGTTCCATTTAATCACTGATGCCTTGGCAAAGATCAGATCCAGCTCGACGCCCATTCCGATCATCTTGTCCTGCGAGCGCTCGCTGGCGATGCGCTGGCTGATCCCCCGCTTGTCTGGGTTTCAGGATCGATACCCGGACGTCGAGGTGCATCTGTCGACCGGCGGCGGAGGGCTCGACTTCGCGCGTGACCGGGTGACGCTTGCGATCCGCCGTCTCGATTTTCCGGTGGACCCGGAATGGACCATCATCAGGCTGATGCCCGAGCGCGTCGGTCCGGTCATGCTGCCATCCCTGCGCAAGCGGTTCGAGAGTGGCGACTATGTGGCGCTCGGATCACGGACGCGACCGGATGCCTGGGAAGCGTGGCTCGACGCGCACATGGATGCGCCGCGTCCTCGAACGACCCGATTGCTGGATCATCATTTCCTGATGGCAGAAGCGGCCCTGGGTGGTCTTGGCGTTGCTCTTGCCCCCCAGGCGATTGCAACGGATGACGTCGCGAATGGGCGATTGGAAGCACCACTCGGCTTTGATCGCGACGGGACGGACTACGGCCTGATCCATCCGAAGTCGATCATTGTTTCAAGCGGCCTCTCCGCATTGCGCGATTGGCTGACCGCAGAGTCCGAGGGATCGTTCAAGCGGCAGGTGCTTGAGAACAGCTAAACTAAGAAAATAAGGTCGCCTTTGCGCCCGTATCGGCTCAGGCGGGGCGAAAGAGACAGCGCTGCGAAAGGGCGTGCTGGTTTGGCTGTCGACCGGAGGGCCTTGTGCTGAATGACCATGCATTGCCGCACATTCTGCCGGACGCCTGCGATTATGCTCGGCTGATAGGGCAGATTGACAGGAACCAAGGACATGGATCGCTTCCGGCCGAAATACGTGACGTTTGATTGCCACGGCACGCTCATCAATTTCCAAATGGCGGAAGCCGCCAGGGACCTGTTCGGTCATCTTCTGGATGGGCCGCGCATGGTTGAATTCATCAGGAATTTCCAGGGCTACCGCCTCGACGAGGTGCTGCAGGACTGGAAGCCTTATGCAGATGTCGTTCACAACGCACTGGAACGCACCTGCCGCCGCAACAGCGTCGCGTTCCGTGCCGAAGACGCCGAAACGATCTACAACCGCATCCCGACTTGGGGGCCGCATCCGGACGTTCCCGAGGGATTGGCCAAGCTGGCCAAGGAAATTCCGTTGGTCACCCTGACGAACTCCATGGTGGCCCAGATTCCGTCGAACGTGGCAAAGCTCGGTGCGCCGTTTCATGCCGTCTTGACCGCTGAAGAGGCGGGTGCCTACAAGCCGCATTTCAAGGCGTTCGAGTACATGTTCGACACGCTGGGCTGCGGCCCGGAGGATATCACGCATGTGTCCTCGTCATTCCGCCACGACCTGATGTCTGCCTATGATCTGGGGATCAAGAGCAAGGTCTGGGTCAATCGCGGCCATGAGCCGGCCAACCCCTATTACGAGTATACGGAAATCCGTGACGTGACGCAGCTACCGGGCGTTTTCGGACTCTGAGGGCGAGGATAGGCCGGAGACCCGCAGAGCACTGCGCCCATTTTGCGAGGGCGGCCAGCGGCGCCGTCTGAAATACCGCGAGAAATAGACCTGCGGGGCGTCATCGCTGGAGCGCTCCATCTGTCGAAGCATGAAGAACAACCGTCCCCAACAGGCGAGGATCTTTCGAATTGGGCGCTTATGGTGATCTGGTCCCCGATGAGGAAGCTGGTCAGCTCGATGGCTCCATGACGGCAGGATGCGACCATCTGCCTTACGCGGCAGCTTCAACCGAAGCCTATTTTCGCGCTGCCGCCGCAAGCCTGGCGATGCGGCCGGGCGCTTCCGAACCGGACATGTCGGCGGCACTGCTGAAGCGCCATTACGGATTGACGGGATCGATCGCGACATTGTCCTCCGAGGTTGAGCGCACCATTGAGGTCAACCTGTCGGACGGCCGCCGGTTGATCCTGAAGACGTCGGCAACAGCGGAGGCGGTCGACAGCTTTCGTTTTCAAACCGCCGCCATGGCCGGATTGCAAGGGTTCACGGGCTTCGTTGCACCCGAAGTGCTCCGCACGACCAGCGGCGCGTTGATGTTTGAGCAAGAGGGGATGTTCGAGCAAGAGGGGACATGCGGGTACTTGCAGACCCGGATCGAGGGCATTCCGCTGCACCAGGCGACGCCAACTCCCGACCTGCTTTTTCGAACCGGCAGCGCTCTCGCCCGGCTGGACCTGGCTCTTGAGCTGGTCAGTGTGCCCGCGGCTTACCGTCCCGTTCTTTGGCATGTCGGTTGCTGTTCGAGGTTGATGGAACTGGAGCAATACCTGCCATCCCCGAGCATTGCCGAGAGCGTACGCGTCGCGATGGCGGAGTATGCGGAGTTCGTTGAGCCACAAATCTCTGATGTGGCGTGGCAGGTAACGCATAATGATCCCAGCCCATTCAACATGATGGTGACTGGCCAGGGAATGGGTTTTATCGATTTCGGCGATGGCTGCTGGAGCCCCAGGATCCAGGACCTGGCGATCGCAGCAAGTCACGTCGTAGGGGATTCGACACTTCCTTTGGGTGGAGCCGAGCATCTTATTGCCGGCTATGCCTCTGTCATTGCACTTTCGGCACTGGAAGCAAAATTGCTCGTCGGACTGATGCGGGCGCGACAAAGCGCGTTGATCCTGGTCAACTACTGGCGGTCCCACCTTTTTCCGGCCGATGCCCAATACATCAAAAAGAATGTCTCGCGTGCCGAGCACGGACTTTCCATCCTGGCGCCTCTTGGTGTCGCATCGGGCGAGGCAGCCGTCCTGGCGGCAATGTCGTCGTTTCAGCCGTAACGCATCTCGGTTCGCTCGACCGGCACGGTAGCCAAAAGACGAACCGCGAATTGATCAAGGTACTCTTTCAGATAGGCAGCAGCACATGTCCACAGATCTCATGCCTAATCGCTACAGGCCCGGCGAATCCGATCTTCCGAGGCGCGAGTCCGAGCTCATTGCTCGCCGTGACGAAGTACTTGGGGCCTCCTATCGGCTTCAGTACCGCCGGCCCGTGCACTTCGTTCGCGGCGAAGGCATGTGGCTCTACGACCCTGACGGGCGTGCCTATCTTGATTTCTACAACAACGTGCCGTCGCTCGGCCATTGCCACCCAGAAGTAAACGCCGCAATGGCTGAACAGGCGGGCCGGATAAGCGCCAACACGCGCTATCTCGAGCCAAAACTTGTCGACTATGCCGAGCGACTGGTCGACACTTTCCCAAGCGAGCTCGACCGGGTGGTTTTTACCTGCACGGGAAGTGAATCCAACGATCTGGCCCTGCGTATCGCGCGATTTGCGAGCGGCAATGAAGGCGTGATCGTCTCGAGCTACGCCTATCACGGCACCAGCGCGGCTGTCGCCGCGGTTTCCCCGAACCTGGGCGACGCCGTCAAGCTCAGCCCATTCGTGCGCATGGTTTCCCTGCCGGGGCCGGAGGGTGTGCCGGAAGCCCAGGCTGCGGACTTTTTCGAGGCGCAAGTACGCGCGGCCATCGTAGATCTGAACCGTCGTGGCATCGGCGTTGCGGCCCTGCTCATCGACAGTATTTTTTCCAGCGATGGCGTATGGGTCGATCCCCCCGGCTTCATCGCCGGCGGAGTTGCGGCGGTGCGGGAGGCAGGTGGTCTCGTCATCGCCGACGAGGTTCAGCCGGGTTTTGGGCGAACCGGCGCTCATATGTGGGGCTTTGAACGGCACGGGATCGTTCCCGATCTCGCTACCCTCGGCAAGCCGATGGGCAACGGATTTCCAATTGGCGCGGTCGTTGGTCGCAAAGCACCGATGGAGCAATTTGGCGCAACCGCTCGCTACTCCAACACGTTCGCCGGAAATACGGTTGGCATAGCGACCGCCGACGCCGTGCTGGCGATCCTGCAGCGCGACCAGATCCCCCAGAAAGCGCTTGCCATGAGCCAGCGCCTCCGAGCCGGGCTGGAGAAAATCGCACAGCAGCCATATGGAGTTCGCGCTATCCGAAACGCCGGTCTGTTCTTTGGCATCGACATCGGGCGTGAGGGTGCCCCGGCGGCAAGCCGGCGGGCAATGGCGCTGGATGTCGTGAACGCACTGCGCGACGACGGCGTCCTTGTCAGCACGACAGGGGCCAACGAGGATTCGCTCAAAGTGCGCCCGCCGCTCGTTTGCCAGGCCGAGCATGTCGACATCTTCCTTGCAGCCATGGAGCGGGCGCTCATCAAGGTCGCAGGCTAGACCGCATGCCTGCGACCAGGTGGCCAGGTCCTGGTTCCCAGCTGCGGTAACCGACCGGGATCGTCACGCCGTAGATCGGCGAGGCTTCCGCGTTCTTAGCTCGAACGCTGTCGATCTCAACGCAGCCGATAGCGAAAGCGATCGACACGGCGATGACGGCTGCAATTGCAAGATTGCGTCTCATGCGCTCGCTCCGTCCGCGTTCAGAACTTGTCGACATCGATGATGGCCGTGGCGAAGGCATCAGGCGCCTCCTGCGGCAGGTCATGCCCGATGCCGCGGTGATCAGCCGATGCTCGTACTTGCCGGAGAATTTCTTCGCATAGGCGTCGGGATCGGGATGTGGCGCACCATTCGCGTCGCCCTCCAGCGTGATCGTTGGCACGTCGATCTCCGGGCGCTTGGCAAGCTTTCCCTCCAGTTCGTCATAGCGGCGCTCGCCTTCAGCAAGGCCGAGCCGCCAACGGTAGTTGTGGACGACGATGTCGACGTGGTCGGGGTTTTTGAACGCAGCGGCGCTTCTGGCGAAGGTCGCATCGTCGAAGTTCCAGCGCGGTGAGGCGAGCCGCCAGATCAGTTTGGCGAAGTCGTCCGTGTATTGCGCATAGCCGGCACGGCCACGATCGGTCGCGAAATAGAACTGATACCACCATTGCAGTTCGGCCTGTGGCGGTAGCGGCGCCTTGTTGGCCGCCTGGCTGCCGATTAGATAGCCGCTGACCGAAACCATGGCCTTGCAGCGCTCCGGCCAGAGCGCGGCAAGGATATTTGCCGTCCTCGCGCCCCAGTCGTAGCCGGCGACGATCGCTTTTTCGACGCCCAGGGCATCCATCAGGTCGATGATATCGACCGCCAGCGCAGCCTGCTGGCCGTTGCGAAGAGTGGCATCCGACAGGAACCGCGTCGTGCCGTAGCCGCGCAGATAGGGCATGATGACCCGATAGCCGGCTCCTGCAAGCAGCGGCGCGACATCGACATAGCTGTAGATGTCGTAGGGCCAGCCGTGCAGCAGTATGACGGGTGGCCCATCCGCCGGGCCGTCCTCGGCATACCCGACGGTGAGCAGACCAGCCTCGATCTGCTTCAGCGATGCGAGTGAGTTTCGCGATCCTGTCCCGCCGGCTAATGTCGTCTGCGTCCCGCCCTGAGCAGTGGAGGTTCGGACCGCTCCTAACTGAGCCAACGCCACGGTCGCGGCCGCGATGCCGAACAGGCGTCGGCGATGATGGTCGACGACTTCCGGAATTTTGATTGCGTTCATGGGACTACTACCTTTGTTCATGTTTCCAGGGCTGTCGCGGCAGTGCCGAAACCGAGGGACTAGATCAGGTTAATTTCGACTTCGATGTTGCCGCGCGTGGCCTTCGAGTAGGGACAGGTCTGATGAGCAGCATCGACAACGGCCCGGGCGTCGTTGCGATCCATCCCTGGCAGGCTCACATTGAGCCGGGCGCTGAGAAAGAAGGCGCCGTCGCCGCTGTTGAGATCAACCTCCGCATCGATCGAAAGGTCTGCTGGCAGCACGACGTTCATTTTGCGCGCGGCGATCGCCATCGCGCCCTCGAAACATGCCGACCAACCGGCAGCAAAAAGCTGTTCGGGATTGGTGCCGCTGCCCGCGCCGCCGGGCGTCGAGAGCCTGATGTCCAGCCTGCCGTCGGAACTGCGTGAGCCACCCTCCCGGCCGCCCGTTGTGTGCACCTTCGCTGTGTAGAGTCGTTTTGCTTGGGTAGTCATGGCATGCATCCTGTATGACATCGGATCTTCGATCAGCGCAGCGATTTGAAAGCTGCACGGACCTCCTGCGTGAAGATTTCCGGCTGTTCCCAGGCAGCGAAATGCCCGCCGGCCTTGGCCTCATGGAAATAGATGAGGTTGTGGTAGCAGCGCTCGGTCCAGCTTCGCGGCGCGCAGTAGATTTCGCCGGGGAATACCGTCACGGCGACCGGAAGATCGGCAATGTCCACGGCATTGAAATTGTTGGAGTGGTCTTCCCAGTAGATCTGCGCCGCGGAGGTTCCGGATTCAGTGAGCCAGTAGAGCGAGATGTCGTCGAGCATCTCGTCCTTGGTCAGAACCCGCTCGGGGTCGCCACCGTTATAGGTCCACTGCGCGAACTTTTCGTAGATCCAGGCGGCAAGACCCACAGGTGAATCCACCAGGGAGTAGCCGATGGTCTGTGGCCGCGTCACCATCATGGCGGCAGCCGGAACTGTCCTTGTAGAAGGTGTCGAGCGCATCGAATGCCGCACTTTCCTTCTCGGTCAGTCCGCTCGGCGTCGGCCCGCCGGCCGCCAGCACCGATGCAATTTCCGGCGGCACGGTCCCCGGCATGTTGACGTGTATGCCAATGAGCCCAGGCACCTTCTGCAGCGCCATGCGATGGGAGATGACCGAACCGCAGTCGCCACCCTGCGAGACGTAGCGGTCGTAACCCAGCCGCCTCATCAGCACGCCCCAGGCACGGCCGATATGGTCTGAGCCCCAGCCAGCCTCCGTCGGTTTCCCGGAGAAGCCGAAGCCAGGTATCGACGGCACGACGAGATGGAATGCGTCTTCCGCCGCGCCGCCATGGGCCGTGGGATCTGTCAGCGGACCGACGACCTTCATGAATTCCAAGATCGAGCCGGGCCAGCCATGCGTCATGATCATCGGCATAGCATTCTCATGGCGGGACCGGACGTGGATGAAGTGGATAGCGAGGCCGTCGATTTCGGTGACGAACATAGGCAGAGCGTTGAGCTTCGCCTCGACCTTCCGCCAGTTGTAATCGGTCATCCAGTATCGAAGGAGATCCTGGAGCTTTGCAAGCTGCACGCCTTGGGACTGATCCGTAACTGTTTCCCGCAAGGGCCAGCGCGTCGTTGCCAGACGTCGGCGGAGACCGACGATTGCCTCCTCCGGAATGCCGGCGCGGAAGGGACGGACGGCTTCACTATCGACGCTCGCGCGCGCCATTGCTGGAAGCAGGCTCAAGGCGCCTGTGGCCGCTGATGCGGCAAGCAGGCTTCGTCGCGTGAGCGATGGCGATGATGCGGGCATGGTCGTTTTCCTTGGGTCCGTCGGCAGAGAGGTTCTTGCTGCTTTCGACACATAGAAGGAGATCGCCCGAAGCGCCCGTTATGCATTATGATGCAACGTTAGCGCTCGTCGGCGAATGCAGGCTTGCAGCGAAGCCCCCCACTTTTGTTGTTCTCATAGGTGAGTGGTCGCCTGCATGAGCAGGCTGCGAAGGGAGTGTCATGACAGGGCCTGCAACCGATACGATATCATTTGGTCCCTTTACGCTTGCCGTCCGCGAACGGCTGCTCTTGCGGCAAGGCACCACCGTCGATCTGGGCGGGCGCGCTTTCGATATCCTGGCTACTTTGGCTGCCCGCTCCAACGAGGTGATCAGCAAGAGGGATTTATTGGCGAACGTCTGGCCCGACGTCACCGTCGAGGAGGGTAGTCTGCGGTTTCACATGGCCAATCTCAGAAAGGCGTTGGGCGACGGCAAGGACGGCGCGCGCTACATCGCTACCTTGAAGGGCCGGGGCTATTGCTTCGTGGCGCCGGTCTCGCGATCGGGTGGTCGCAACGATGCGCGAAGCGAGGCTGCCGCCAGCTACCCGCAGGCCAACCTCCCGAGCCAACTAGCTCGCATGGTTGGGCGAACCGACGACACGGCCGCGCTTTCCGCGGAGCTGGCGGCCGCGCGCTTCGTCACGATCGTCGGCACGGGTGGGGTCGGCAAGACCACCGTTGCAGTGGCGGCCGGGCATCACGTCGTCGATGCGTTTGCCGGCGCTGTGCATTTCGTCGATCTTGGCGCGCTGAATGATCCCAACCTGGTTGCGCCGACTGTAGCCTCGATGCTGGGCCTGTCGCTTCAGTCTGACGACGCCACGTCCGCTCTCATCACATACCTGGCTGACAAGAGAATCCTCCTGATCCTGGATACCTGCGAGCATGTCATAGACGCGGCGGCAGACCTGGCCGCCCGTATCTTCGCTTCCGCGCCGCAGGCCCACATCCTGGCGACGAGCCGGGAGGCTCTCCAGGTCGAAGGCGAGCACGTCTACAAGCTGGCGCCGCTTGCTTACCCGCCGGACGATCTGGAACCCACCGCGGCAGTCGCGCAGGCGTTCCCTGCGACCGAGCTGTTCTTGGAGCGCGCAGCAGCGAGCGGTGCTCGTCTTGACCTCGACGATTCGGATGCGGGGGTCGTGGCGCACATCTGCCGGAAGCTTGATGGCGTACCACTTGCCATCGAACTGGCAGCAGGACGGGTTGCGAGCTACGGCCTGCAGAAGACCGCGATGCTTCTCGACGAACGCCTGGCCCTCATGTGGCCGGGGCAGCGCAGCGCACCGCCGCGCCAGAAGACACTTCAGGCTACTCTGGACTGGAGCTTCGGGCTTCTGTCCGAATTCGAGCGCCTGGTGCTTCGCCGGCTTGCCGTTTTCGTCGGTCATTTTTCGATCGATGCCGCGCTGACAATAGTAACGAGCCCGACCGTGGACGATGCGCTCGTATTCAGCGCCATCGATAGCCTCGTGGCGAAGTCGATCGTCGCGGCGAGGCCAGCCGGTGCAACGATGCGCTATCGACTGCTCGATACGACGCGGGCTTATGCCCTTCAGTTCGAGGTCCAGGATGCGGAACTCACGGAACTGGCCGCCCGGCACGCGACGTACTGTCTGCGATGGCTGGAGGATACGGGGAATGAGTGGCCTACGTTGTCGAGCGCGTCGCAACGATCACTGCACCTCGCGGGCCTTGCCAATGTGCGTGGGGCTCTGGATTGGTGTTTCGGATCCAACGGGGATGCCAGGCTCGGCATTCGTCTTGCCGCCGCCGCTGCTCCGCTTTTCCTGTCGATGTCCTTGCTCACCGAGTGCCATCGCTGGAGCTCCCGGGCAATTTTCGCTCTCGACGACTCCATGCGCAGCGGACGCGAGGAGATGCACCTTCAGGCGGCCCTTGGAGTTTCCCTGATGTTCACGCACGGGGGAAGGGACGCAGCGCGCGTGGCGCTGAACAGAAGCTTCTCCATTGCCGAGCAGCGCAGCGATGCGCTCGACCAGATTCAGGTTCTCGGGCCGCTGCAGATGTTCCATTTGCGTACGGGAGATTTCAGGGCCGCGCTCCGCTACGCGGAGCGTTGCACCGTCATTGCCGACGCGCTGGAAGACTCCGTCTCCACGACATTGGCGCATTCGTTGATGGGAATATCGCTTCACCTCAATGGAGAACTAGCTCGCGCCCAGACCTCGCTTGCGGCAGCATTGCGATACGGGCCGCGTTCCGGTCGGACCACGACCAACTATCTCGGCTTCGACGGGAGAATCCTGGCCGGCGCGATCCTGGCAAGAACGCTTTGGCTGCAAGGCCATCCGGATCGGGCGGTGGAACGCGCGCTGCTGACGATCAAGGACGCCGAGATCCTGAACCATCCGCTGACGCTTTCGATCGCTCTTGTCTGGGCCGTTTCCGTGTTCCTTTGGGTCGGCGATCTCGACCGCGCGGACGAGCATATAGACCGTCTCTGCTTGCGTGCGGAACCCCACTCGCTCGGACCGTATCTGGCGCTAGGACGAGGCTTCAAGGGAGAACTGGCCATTCGTCGAGGCGATGCGGAGAAGGGAATCGAGAGTCTGCAACGCAGTCTCGCGGAGCTCCACGCAGCACCCTACGAACTGCTCACCACTCCGCTCAACGTCGCGCTCGTTCAAGGCCTTGCCGCCACGGGCCGGCTCGCGGAGGCCCTCGCACTGCTCGACGACACGATCCTGTCGGTCGAGGCAAACGGAGATCTCTGCTATATGCCGGAGTTGCTGCGCGTGAAGGGCTGCCTTGTTTTGGCGTCAGTGCAGTCTGGCGCCGACGAGGCTGAAACCTACTTCAGGCGGTCTCTCGAAATGAGTCAGGGTTGGGGCGCGTGGGGGTGGGAGCTGCGCGCCGCGATCGACCTGGCTACCCTTCTGATCGATCGCAGACAACACGAAACCGCCCGGGCGCATCTCCAGCCGCGGTTCGAGCGCTTCGTTGAGGGTTTGGATACTGCTGATCTGAAGTCAGCTGCACGTCTGCTCGCGACGCAGAGTTAGTCTGGCTCCGCTACGTGAGCCAAGTGTCTGTCAGCTAGACGGTGCGAATAGAAACAAGTCAGAAATGTGCCAAGGGATCGCGACGGACCTCATCGAGCGGAATGATTGCCTTACCATTGTATTGTGCCATGAGCAGAAAAGCGGTGTTGAGTGCCATTGATGATTACGCTTTGAAAAGTAGAATGAAATGAGTCACATATCATAGAGGCCGGCAGTATCAGTCTGTCCAAATTCAGTGTGGTTTAAAAACTATATATAAATGATTGAAGAATATAACAAATTTGCCATTGCGCCGATGATGGACTGGACGGACCGGCATTGCCGGTTCCTCCATCGTCAGTTGACGCGCCGGGTCTTGCTCTACACCGAGATGGTCGTCGCCGACGCGGTCATCCACGGCGAGCGCGAGCGCTTGCTCGGCTTCGATGCTACGGAACATCCGGCGGCGTTGCAGCTCGGCGGCTCCGATCCGCAGAAGCTCGCCGAGGCGGCCCGCATCGGCGAAGCGTTCGGCTATGACGAGATCAACCTCAATGTCGGCTGCCCGTCCGACCGCGTCCAGTCGGGTACGTTCGGCGCCTGCCTGATGAAGGCGCCTGACCTGGTCGCCGATTGTGTCGCGGCGATGAAGGCGTCTGTCGGCATTCCCGTCACCGTCAAATGCCGCATCGGCGTCGACGAGCAGGATCCCGAGCCGGCGCTCGATGCGCTGGCGGACGGGGTTTTCGCGGCCGGCGCCGACGCGCTGTGGGTGCATGCCCGCAAGGCGTGGCTGGAAGGGCTGAGCCCGAAGGAAAACCGCGACATCCCGCCGCTCGACTACAACAGGGTGTATCGGCTAAAAACCAAAAAACCAAACAAATTCATCGGGATCAACGGCGGAATTCAATCCCTTGAGGAGGCGCTTGACCACCTTGATCATGTCGATGGCGCCATGCTCGGCCGCGCCGCCTACCACACGCCGGGCATTCTGGCAGGCGTCGACGCCGCGTTTTACGGTGACACACCCAAAACGCTCGATTTTGCCGCGCTGATCGATGCGATGGCGGATTATGCGGCACGCCATATCGAGCGGGGCGGGCGGCTTGGCCATGTCACCCGTCACATGGTCGGCCTGTTCCACGGCCTGCCCGGTGCGCGCCGTTACCGGCAGATCCTTTCGACCGATGCGACAAGGCCGGGCGCCGGGCCCGATGTGCTGAAGGCAGCCTTCGCCGCAGTCGATTTTAGCGGGACAGATGCGGAAGCCGCCTGACTGTTCAATCGCGCAAGATCATGCGGTCGCCGCGCACGTCGAAACCGGACAGCGAGCCGATGAAATTCATGCCGAGCAGGCTCTTGCCGAGCATGCCGGGTGCGGCGATCATCACCGGCATGTCCTTGCGCACGATCCCGTCGATCGCCAATTCGTCGGTTCTCACGACGGCAGCGCGCGCCATGCCGTTGGCGGTGGAAACCGGTATGGTGAAATTGAGAGCGGCTGGATTGAACCCGGCCGCTTGCGCGTCCTGCGCGGTCAGCACGGTGCTAGTTGCGCCGGTATCGACCACGGCCCGGACTGGCGTGCCATTGACCATGATGCGCGCTTCGAAATGGCCATTGCCGGCCTTGTCCAGGGTCACCGTGGCACGACCGTCCTCGAGGCCCAACGCCAATGGACTGCCGGGAACAAGGCCGGCCGTTACCCGGCTGGCGAAATCCTGCAATTCATAACGGTACTGGTAGCCGGCGATCAGTGCGAGCACGATGACGGCCCAGGTGCCCAGGCTGCGGGCCATCGTGCCCAAGGGCCTGCCTGATCTGAGCAGGCCGGCGCCGATGAGCGCGACCAGTGCGGCAAGCCAGATCAGCCGGCTGAAATCGTAATTCTCGACGCCGAATGTGCTGCCGGCGGAATCGTTGAGCATGAGCAGGACAACGCCTACCCCGATCAGGATCATCAAAACCCAGAAAACCCGGTTCATATGTGGCTCACGAGAGAGCGTCGCGTTCGCGCGCCAGGCGGGTGCGGCGGGTTTCGCGGCGCGGTCTGCGCTCAACCGTTTCCAGCCGGGCCGGCAGCTCGGCCATGACGCTGCGGCGGATTTCAGGGGTCATCTCGATCCAGGCGCCGATTTCCTCGCGCGTGCGGCCGCAACCGAAGCAGAAGCCGGTTTTCATATCGATCGAACAGACCAGGACGCATGGGGATTCGATGGCCGTCATGTTTATTCTCTCAGGGTTCCGTCAGGAATCCCTCGTCTCGCCTCCACATGGTGTAATGGCAACGCCAATGCAAGCCCTCCGGAATGCGCCGCCGGCAGCCGCTTTCGCGTCAATGCAGGCAGTTGTGCCGGCCGAGCAAGGCGGCTATGCCGCTCACCAACTTCGGGAACGATCATCAACGACATGACCAGCGCGCTGCCCTTCGACGATTTTCGCAATCTTCTGGCGACCCTGCCACGGGCCGACACGGCAGCCGAAGCCCGCGTCCGTGCGCTGTTTGCCAAGGCCGACAAACCCAAGGGTTCGCTTGGCCGCATCGAGGACATCGCGGCTTGGCTGGCCGCCTGGAGCGGCCGCGCGCCGCCGGCAGTGAACCGGCCCCTGGTGGCGATCTTCGCCGGCAATCACGGCGTCGCTCGCCACGGCATTTCGCCACGGCCTGTCGCTGCCACGGCGAACGCCGTCGAGCTTTGCGCGGCCGGCGGTGCTGCGATCAACCAGATCTGCATCGCCAATAATCTCGGGCTGAAAGTGTTCGATCTTGCGCTGCACATTCCAACCGCCGACATCACCGAGGACGCGGCACTCGACGAGCGCGGCTGTGCCGCCACCATGGCCTTCGGTATGGAGGCGATCGCCGGCGGCGCCGATCTGCTTTGCCTTGGCGACCTCGGCGTCGGCAATTCCACCGTCGCCGCGGCCTTGCTTGCCGCACTGTTTGGCGGCAGTGGCGCAGATTGGGTCGGATCCGGATCGGGCGCCGATGGATCGATGCGGGTGCGCAAGGCGGAAGTGGTCGATGCCGCGCTAGCCTTCCACGGCACAGGTCTCAGGGACCCGCTGGAAGCGTTGCGCCGGGTTGGCGGCCGTGAGTTCGCAGCGATTGCCGGCGCCATCCTCGCCGCCCGGACGCAGAAGATCCCCGTCCTGCTCGATGGGTTGGTGGCGACAGCCGCTGCGGCGGCGCTGCATGCCGCCGACGCCACTGCGCTCGATCATTGCCTGCTTGCCAGCCTGTCGCCAGAGCCTGCGCATGCTCGCGCCGCAGAGCGGCTCGGCTTGCGCCCGCTGCTTGATCTCGGCGTCAGCCACGGCGAGGGGGCAGGAGCGGCACTTGCGGCCGGCCTGGTCAAAGCCGCTGCGCTCACCGCCTCGGGCATGGCAGCGGCGCTGCATTAAAGCGCGTCGCGTTCGACCCGCCTCATGCGACGCGCTTCAGGTTGTTGTTTTGCGGCGACATGCATTAAGCGTCTATCGCCGGCGCGCAGCAACGGCCCTGGTCGGCAGCGCCGGCAATTCCTCCATCACCCGGCTCAACGGAAAGATGGCGATCGCCTCGGTGCCTTCGCGCAGTTTGGAATGGAGTTCGAACTCGCCGCCATGCATGGCGAGCAGGCTTTGGACGATCGGCAGGCCAAGCCCGGTGCCTTGTTCGGCGCTCTTGATGGCGATGGAGCCCTGGCCGAAGGCGGACAGCACGACCGGAATCTCGTCTTCCGGAATGCCGGGCCCATTGTCTTTGACGGAGAGGTATTGGCCACCGCCCGCCGTCCAGCCGACGCGCACGCGGATCTCGCCGCCAGTTCCGGTGAACTTGATGGCGTTCGACAAAAGATTGAGCGCGATCTGGCGCACCGCGCGTTCGTCAGCGAACAGGCGCGGCAAGGCGTTTTCGAAATCCTGGACGATGCGGATGTCCTTGTTGCGCGCCTTCAGCTCCATCATGTGACAGCAATCCTCGACGACGGAAAGCAGCATCATCGGCTCTTCGTTGAGCTGGTAGCGGCCCGCTTCGATGCGCGACAGGTCGAGGATTTCGTTGATCAGGTCGAGCAGGTGCTGGCCAGAGTCATGGACGTCGCGAGCATAGTCGCGATAGGTCGGATTGCTCATCGGTCCGAGCACTTCGTTCGCCATCACCTCGGAGAAACCGAGAATGGCGTTGAGCGGCGTCCGCAACTCATGACTCATCGAGGCCAAAAACCGCGACTTTGCCAGGTTGGCGTCCTCCGCCCGTCGGCGCGCTTCGTCCGACATCGATTTCGCCGTGTCCAATTCGGCAATCAGCGCGTCCTTTTCGGAGCGGAACGAGAGCAGCATCAAGGACGAGCGATTGAGGCGGCGCGCCACATAGGCGAAGAAGGGCAGCGAGACAATCAGCAACCCGGCCATGATCAACTCGACCGGCATCCACTGCCTGGCGCCGGCATAGGCATAGGCGGCCACCGGAACGGCGAAAGTCGCCAGCAACGCACCGCGCAACGATGACGCTGTGATCGCCGTCGCCGCCATGGCAAGCAGCAGCACCACCGCCTTGATCAACTGGAACTGGTCGACCTGGCAGGTGTCGCAACCGAGCCAGGCAAACCAGGCCCAGCCCAGGCCGCAAAGGAAATGGCCTATCAGGAAATCACGGTGCGTTTGCAGCGGGTTGAGTTCGGCAGCTTCCGTTCGGTCGACGCGCCTCGCCATGAACACGACGATGGCGTAGCAGATGAATATAAGAAGCGCCCAGACGCCAATTGCCTTTCCGACGCCAGCAAAAAGACCGGTCGCGGCGGTCGCCAGGACGAGAAGCGGAACTATGATCGCGCCACCTATCATCGCACGGGCGTGCAGTTTCAACAGCTCGCGGTCGAAATCAGGATTTCCGGCCTGCTGCGAAAGACGGTCGCGCGTCTTGCGCACCGCGCGCGCCACATCGCTGTTGCGATGGGGTTTCCGGCGGTCCACAATAAACTTGTCCGCTGTGGTCGAACGTTGCGAGGGCATGGAGACTTCAATTTATGCGGGCAGCGGTTTCAAATTGTTAAGCTACGTTCGAATGATTAACCAACGGTTTGCCATATGAGCCGTTCGTGGTCGCGGCGGCCGGGACTGCGATACGTCCCGCCGCAGCCGCGAAGCCTTTGGCGCCGGCTGGTGGACTATGCACTGGCCGTGCTTGTCCTCGGTCTGCTGATCCTTCTGGCGGCGCGCCTTGATCGGATCGAGACGCGCAAGGCTGAGGGTGCCGCCGTCGTCAATGACGGCGATACGATCACGCTCGGTACCGAGCGCATCCGCATGCGCGGCATTGATGCGCCCGAATATTCGCAAATCTGCCGCAAGGACGGCGCCGACTATCCCTGCGGCAAACTGGCGCGGCAGTCGCTGGTACGTCTGATATCAGGCAAACCCGTCTCCTGCAGCGGCTGGCAGCGCGATCGATACCGCCGGCTGCTCGGCGATTGCAACGCCGGCGGCAAGGATCTCAACCGCGCCCAGGTCGAGGCCGGCTGGGCAGTTGCCTATGGCGATTTTGAAACCGAGGAGGCCGCTGCCCGATCAGGCAAGGCCGGCATCTGGGCCGGCACTTTCGACGAGCCGCACGATTGGCGCGAGAGCCACGATCACGACGTGGTCGAAAGAAAGCACGGCCGTTTGGCTTCGATCGGCGATGGCTTGCGAGAAATTTTTCGCTTCTGGTGATGGTCAACCCTATAGTGTTGCAACAGAGCGAGGTGCGTCCAGTCGGACGACACAAGCCATGTGCTGAGATTTTTTTAATCTTCGCGTCGGGCTTTCCGGCAATCGATTCCGGCCGTCGGGCCGGTGCGAAAGGAGGATGGATGAAACTCTTCGACGGCGGCCGGGCGCCCAATCCACGGCGGGTTCGCGTCTTCCTCGCTGAAAAGGGGCTTGAGGTTCCGCTGGTGCCCGTCGACATGGGCGCACTGGAGCACAGAGAGCAGCCGGTCAGTTCGCGCAACCCGCTGCAGCGCCTGCCGGTGCTCGAACTCGACGACGGCACCGTCATCACCGAATCCGTCGCCATCTGCCGCTATTTCGAGGAACTGCACCCGGAACCGGCGTTGTTCGGCCGCGGCGCGCTCGGCAAGGCGCTGGTCGAGATGTGGCAAAGACGGATGGAGCTCAACTTGCTCAACTGCGTCAGCGCCGCGTTCCGCCACGTCCATCCGGCGATGAAGGAATGGGAAATTCCGCAAATCCCCGAATGGGGCGAGGCCAACAAGCTGAAAGCCCTTGAATTCCTGAAACTCCTCGACGACGAACTGGCGAACCGCGAATTCGTCGCCGGCGACGCCTATTCGATCGCCGACATCACCGGGCTGATTGCCATCGACTTCATGAAGCCGGCGCGCATCAAGGTGCCGGAAGACTGTGTCAACGTGCTGCGCTGGCATCAGGCGATCTCCAGCCGGCCGAGCGCCGCGGCCTGAGGATGAGCCCCAGGCATGATCGAGAGCTGGAAAACTTCGCGGCGAGGGTGCGCGCCTGCCGAATCTGCGTCGAAAACCCGGTCGGCCAGCCGCTGCCGCATGAGCCGCGCCCGGTGCTCAGGCCGTCGTCGAGCGCCCGTATCCTGATTGCCAGCCAGGCACCGGGCACCAAGGTGCATATGTCAGGCACGCCGTTCACCGACGCCTCCGGCGATCGGTTGCGGGACTGGCTGGGCGTCAGCAGCGAAGAATTCTACGACACGACAAAATTCGCCATCGTGCCGATGGGCTTTTGCTTTCCCGGCCAGGATGCCAAGGGCGGCGACCTGCCGCCGCGCCGCGAATGTGCAGCGGCCTGGCGTGCGCCGCTGATGGCGCTGATGCCGCATATCGACCTGGTGCTGACGATCGGCCTTTATGCGCAATCCTGGCACATGGGCGCTGCGCGCCGGCCCTCGCTGACGGAGACCGTGATGGATTGGCGCACCATCTGGGATGCGCCCAGCACCCCGAAAGTGCTGCCGCTACCGCATCCGTCGTGGCGCAACACCGGCTGGCTGAAGCGCAATCCGTGGTTTGAAATGGATTTGCTGCCGTTTCTGAGATCGGAAATCCGCTATCGCCTCGGCTGAAGCGTAAGCAAGAAATCACTCGCTTTTGCGCCATCTGACAGAATTTCTTTCTTGTGAATGGCCCAAATAAGAAGGACTATAGCCAATCTATTCCTGATCTATCCCGTGGGAGCACCCAAATGGACCGCCTTGACAGAAAAATCCTCCGCCTCTTGCAGGAGGACGCGACGCTCGCGGTCGCCGATGTCGCCAAGAAAGTCGGACTGTCGACCACGCCCTGCTGGCGGCGCATCCAGAAGCTCGAGGAGGAAGGCGTCATCAAGCGGCGCGTCGCCATCCTTGATCATGAAAAGGTCAATGTGCGTGTCACCGTGTTCGTGTCGATCCGCACCAATTCGCACAGCCATGAGTGGCTGCGGCGCTTTTCGGAGGTCATCCAGGAATTTCCGGAAGTGGTCGAGTTCTACCGGATGAGCGGCGACGTCGACTATCTCTTGCGCGTGGTGGTGCCCGACATCGCTGCTTACGACGCCTTCTACAAGCGGCTGATCGCCAAGATCGAGATCCGCGACGTCTCGTCGTCGTTTGCCATGGAGCAGATCAAATACACGACCGAAATGCCGCTCGACTACATGGTTCTGGACAAGGAATCGGGCGCCAACGCGGCCTGAGGAGTTTTCGCTTAGTTCTTCTTTTTGTTGAGGAAACTCCACGGCGAGTTTGCCGGTAGCGTGATCGTGTCCGGCACGAGATCGACATCCGTCACCTCCGCCTTGCGTACGGTGTAACCCGACTGGATCACGCTGACACCGTCGAGGATGAAGAGCTGACTTTTCTCCATGCCCGGCTCCAGCGCGCCGGTCACGGCAACCGGCTGATAGGCTTGCGACATTCTGTAGGGGCGGGCGGGCGTGACGAGGACGATCTGATTGGGCGGCGGCGTCGGCATGTGGCTGCACGCCCCTGTCCACGGCACCAGCAGGAACTGATAGACGAGATCGCCGTCGCGATCGAGCGGCAGCGCGTAGCCCGCCAGTTGAATGGCCTTGTCTCGCAAATTGACAGACAGCGTCTCGCCACGGTCAGGCATTTTTGCCGCGACCATCGGCAATCCGACACTTTCGGCAGCGGGCTGGGTCGCCGGGCGCAGGTCCCTCCAGAATATGCGCGCGGTTTCGGCGGAAGCGCTGCCCGCCACTATGGAAATCAGCACGGCCGCCAGCGCCGCTGTCGATTTGAAACGATTGCTCACCGTGTGCTCTCCATTTGACAGGAGTAAAGCTGCCGTCGCCGACAGCGTCAACGTTGGAGCCGCATCACATTCCGGCGCGAGCCAGCCATGCCGATCTCATGGAATCCGCGGGCCACGAACATCTCTCGAAAGCCCATGAAACGGTAGCTCGGCGATGCCTGGTCGACCGGATAGGCCTCGATGGTCCTGGCGCCTTTGGCGAAGGCGTGATCGATGGCCGCGTCAAGCAGGGCGCTTGCCAGTCCACGGCCGCGCGACGCCCTCGGCACATAGAAGCAAACGATCGACCAGACGCCCGCCTCGCTGTCGTCCTGCTCCTGCGACAGCTTGCGATAGGTCTCGCGTGGCGCCACGGAGCACCAGCCGACGGTCTTGCCTTCGGCATGGGCGACGATACCGACCGGCGTGCCGGCTTCGATGAGCGCCATCATGGCCCGTCTCCTCTCATCGTTGGACGCGTGCTCGCGGTTTTCGAGGTGGCGCCAGGCCATGCACCAGCAATATTTCGGGCCGCCAGGCTGCTCGAACAGGTTCTCGAAATCGGCGCGCGTCAATCGCGTCACCTCGGTAAAACGGATCTGGCTCCGGTCAGCCTTTCCTGGCGAGCCGCTCGAGCGTCTTGGCATCGGAAAGCTCCCGTACAGCGTCCTTGCCGATCCAGCGCGCCGTCTTGTCGGTCGAACCGGCAAGCTTCTGTGCCAAGGCAAGGGCAGCGCCGTGCAAATTCACCGATCGCTTGCCGATAGAGCGAAGCGCCCAGTTCACCGCCTTCTTCACAAAATTACGGCCATCGGCGGCGTGCGCTTCGATGATCGGCAGGAAGTCGAGGAAGGTCGCCTCTGGCTCCTTCTTCCGGTGGACGACCGACCAGGCCATCATGGCAAAAGCCGTGCGTCGAACGAACTCGTGTTCGTCGGCCGCGAACTCTTCTATCAGCTCCTTCCAGCAATCCGAATCGACAAAGAGGTCGGAGACGCCGTCGACGATATCCCACGAGTCGAAAGTCGCCGCCCATCGTCTTGCATCCGCAGCAGAAAACCGCTTCGGATCGGCTGTGACGGAAGCGATGAACTGCGCTTCCATGATGCCCGACTCCCATAGTTCGAAGGCACGCTCATGGTTGCACTTGATTTTCTTGGCAATCTGCCGCTGGACGCCATGCGGGATTCCGAGCGCACGTTCGATCTTGATGCCGTAGCGCAGCATGCCAAGGCGATTCTCCTGCGAGCCGATCGAGCGCAGATGGGCGACAATCTCCTCGGCGCTGGATTGAGGCGAAAGCTCGGCCACGACAAAACCTACTTCTCCAGTCGCGCCAGCAGCGAAGACGTGTCCCAGCGTTTGCCGCCCATCCCCTGCACATCCTTGTAGAACTGGTCGACAAGTGCCGTCACCGGCAGCTTGGCGCCGTTGCGGTCGGCCTCCGCCAGGCAGATGCCGAGATCCTTGCGCATCCAGTCGACAGCGAAGCCGAAATCATATTTGCCGGCATTCATCGTCTTGTGGCGGTTCTCCATCTGCCATGAGCCGGCCGCGCCCTTGGAGATCACCTCGATGACGTTTTCGATGTCGAGCCCAGCCTTCTTTCCGAAATGAATACCTTCGGCCAGCCCTTGGACAAGGCCGGCGATGCAGATCTGGTTGATCATCTTGGTGAGTTGGCCCGAGCCGGCCGGGCCCATCAGCCCGACCATGCGGGCATAGGCATCGATGACAGGCTTCGCCTGCTCGAAGGCTTTCTGTTCGCCGCCGACCATGACGGTCAGGATGCCGTTTTCGGCGCCGGCCTGACCGCCGGAGACCGGTGCGTCGAGGAACGAGAAACCGCGAACTTGCGCCTTCTCCGCCAGTTCGCGCGCGACTTCAGCCGAGGCCGTGGTGTTGTCGATGAAGATGGCTCCCTTCTTCATCGACTGGAACGCACCCTCGGCTCCAATCGTCACCGCGCGCAAATCATCGTCATTGCCAACGCAGCAAAAGACAAAATCCTTGCCGTCGGCGGCCTCAGCCGGCGCGTCGGCAACACTGCCGCCATGCTGGGCAACCCATTGCTCGGCCTTTGCCTTGGTGCGGTTGTAGACGGTGACGTCGTGGCCGCCCTTGTTCCGGAGATGTCCGGCCATTGGATAGCCCATGACGCCAAGACCGAGAAATGCCACCGATGCCATGTTTTCGAATCCCTTCAATCCTGTTTCCGGCCTTCTTAGCGGATCAGGCAAAGCTATGGGAGTCAGCGGTGCAGATGTATGGTAATGCGCCGTTCTATCCACTCGACCGCGTGGCGGAGTATCTCGACAATGATCAGATAGATGATCGCCGCCCAGACATAGGACTGGAAGTCGAAAGTCCGCGAATAGGTGAGCTTCGTGATGCCCATCAGATCATAGACGGTGATGAGGGCTACGATGGCCGAGCCCTTGATCATTAGGATGATCTCGTTGCCGTAGGGGCGCAGCGCCACGATCAATGCCTGTGGCAGGATGATCTTGCGCAGTGTTTGCAATTTGTGCAGGCCAAGCGAGGCAGCGCCTTCCCACTGGCCCCTGGGCACGCTCTCGATTGCGCCGCGCAGGATCTCAGCCTGATAGGCTGCTGTATTGAGTGTGAACGAGAAAATGGCGCAGTACCAAGCTTCGCGAAAAAAGCCCCACAGGCCGACAGCTTCAAGTGCCGGTCGAAACGAACCCACTCCATAGTAGATAAGAAAGACTTGGGTCAAAAGCGGAGTGCCGCGGAAGAAGTAGACGTAAGCGTAGGCAAAGCTGGACAGGGTCCGGTTCCTGGACATCCGCGCGTACGCGACAGGAACTGAAAGAACGGCTCCCAATACGATCGACACAGCGACAAGCGTGAGGGTCACTCCCAGGCCAGAGATGTAGCCCGGGGCGTATTTTTGGAAGAGTTCGGAATTCCAAGCCTCGACCAAGTATACAATCATGCCGATGCCGAGCACGATCCAGAGACCGACCAACGCATATCCCAATACACGTTGCCGGGACCAGCCGCGCGGGATTGCCGGCGGTTTTTCGACCTTGGTCGCCACGTCGGCCGCTGCCGCACTCATCGTTGCACCTGTTGTCGGCCAACCCTGCGTTCAATGGCATTGATGCCGAAAGACGATATGATGGCGAGGAGCAGATAGATAAGGGCCGCAAATCCATAGAAAAGGAAGGCGTGCTTGGTCACGCGGGCAGCAACACCGGTCTGCCGCAGAATATCGGCAAGGCCAATCGCCGAAACTAACGCAGTGTCCTTGAGCAAGATAAGCCACAGATTGGCAAGACCCGGCAGGGCGATGCGGATAAGCTGCGGCAGCACCACCAGTCGCATCGTCTGCCCGCCCGACAGGCCAACCGAATAGCCGCCCTCATACTGTCCCTTCGGGATGGCGCGGAATGCCGAGAGGAAGACCTCGCTGGCGTAGGACGAGAAGACGACGCCGAGCGCGATCATGCCGGAAACAAAAGCATTCACTTCGACCGCGGCGGTCGGGTCATACAGGCGCATCAATTGCTGGATGCCGATTTGCGCGCCGTAAAAGATCATGAACAGGGTCAGCAGCTCAGGCAATCCACGAAAGATCGTGGTGTAGATATTGCCGGCCAGCCGCAGCGACGGTTCGTTGGATTGCTTGGCCAGTGCGACCAGAAAGCCGATCATCAGACCGACAGGCAGGGTCGCGGCTGCAAGCAAAACGGTGATGAAGACACCATAGGCGATGTCGTCGAGCCAGCCTTCGGGTCCCCAACTGAGCAGCGTCCAAACGCTTTGCATCCGCCTGCCTGTTCTCCTCTATGCTTTTTTTGAGAGCGCGGCGTCAGCCCTGGCGCGCCGCGCCTTGCGCAAACGGCGGGGATGTCCCGCCGTTCGCCGTCAACCCGGAAGGATCAGGACTCGCCGCCGTAGACGTCGTACTTGAAGTACTTGTCGTTGATTTCCTTGTACTTTCCGTTGGCGCGGATGGCGTCGATCGCCTTATTGAACTGATTGACCAACGCGGTATCGCCCTTGCGTACCGCGATGCCGGCGCCCGGACCATGGATCTCGATGTCGGGCGTGATCGCGCCGATCAGCTTGCAGCAGGCGCCGTCCGGCGTGGCAAGCCAGCCTTCGATGACAGTGATGTCGTCGTTGACCGCATCGACGCGGCCATTGGCGAGATCGAGCTGGTATTCCTGCGCGGTCGGGTACGGCTTGATTGTGCTGTCGGCATAAGTCTTGGTTGAATAATTGAAGTGGGTGGTGGACGCCTGCACGCCGATCGTCTTGCCGGCCAGGTCCTCTTTGGTCACGCCTTTGATATCGCTGTCCTTGGGCGCGGCGATGGCCGGCGGCGTGTTGTAGTATTTGTTGGTGAAGTCGACCTTCTCGGCACGCTCCGGCGTAATCGACATCGAGGCGACGATGGCGTCGAACTTGCCGGCCTGAAGCGCCGGGATGATGCCGTCCCAATCCTGCGCGACGAAAGTGCACGTCACCTTCATCTCGTCGCAAAGCGCCTTGGCGATATCGATGTCGAAGCCCACGAGCTGGCCATCAGCGGTCAGGTTGTTGAACGGCGGATAGGCTCCCTCCGAGCCGATCCTCAAGGTTTTCTCTTGAGCCTGGGCAACGCCCAATGTCAGCAGCGCCGCCGATGCGGCGAGCGCTATACGCAGTGCAGTACGCATGATAGTCCTCTCTGTATGTCCCCGGCCGTCGTTCCGAGCGGCTCTGTGGGCGGTTCTGTTGACCGCCCGCTGGCGCGATACTCCCATTCTTTCCCAAGAAAAAGCAACTGTAAAACCGTTGCTTGCGGGTTTCGCATTGCCGGACAATGCTGACGTTGCGGCAGGCAAACAACCGAGGAAAACAGGGGGGCAACGGGGAAACAGGGGGCGGCCGATGCTTCTTCGGCAAGTACCCTCAGCGCGTCAAACCTGTCGCGCGCTCGATGAAGTCGGCTATCGATCTGGTATCGTCGAGATCGAAGACAGGCAGGCTTTCGTCGGCTATGGCGAAGTCGGCGGCGATGGCGACGATGTGCGGATCATTTGCCGAAAGCGGTGCCCAGTCCTTGGCCTCCATCCGCCGCGTCTCGATCTTGCTGTGCGCCTCGCGCTTGTAGCCTTCGACCAGCACGATGTCGGCGGTGCCGAGCCGCGACAGGATCGCATCCAGCGTCGGCTCGTCCTCGCCGCGCAATTCGTGCATCAGCGCCCAGCGCCTGTCCGACACGATGGCGACTTCAGTGGCCCCGGCCTGCCTATGGCGAAAACTGTCCGCCCCCGGTTTGTCGATGTCGAAGGCATGATGGGCGTGTTTTACCGTCGAGACTTTCCAGCCACGCCGGACGAGTTCGGCGACCAGCTTTTCGGTCAGTGTCGTCTTGCCGGAATTCTTCCAGCCGGTGATACCGAAGACGCGTCTCATCATGACTTCATGCTCTGCAACAGTCCCTCGACACGGACAATGTCACTCGTGGCGAACGGCAAGCCTATATGCCGTCCGGCGCCATATCAGGTCCAGCGCTTTCGGCGGCTGTCTTGCGCCGGCCGACGATCCGTTCGCGGTAAAGTGCGTAGAGGCCGGAGCAGACGATGATGCTGGCGCCGAGGATCATCGGCAGGTCAGGAACGTCGCCGAAGATGAACAGGCCAAGCAGGATCGACCAGAGCAGGGCCGTGTAGCGGAACGGCGCGATGAACGAGATGTCGCCCACCCGCATCGCCATGATGATGAACTGGTAACCGATGACCACGAGCACTGCCGCCAATGCCAGGAACGCCGTGCTTTCCCCCGTCATCGGTGTCCATCCGCCCATCGGCAAAAGCAGCGCCGCGCCGAGCACGGTCATGGCGACTGCCGTGGTGGTCGACACCAGCAATGTCGGAATGGCTTGCGGTATCCGCTTGGTGGCGAGGTCACGCACCGCACAACAGGCGACACAGGCCAGTGCCAGCAGCGAATAGATGCTGAACCCCTCGAAGCCGGGCCGCACGATGATCAGCACGCCGGCAAAACCGATGGCGATGGCCAGCCAGCGCCGCCAGCCGACGCCTTCCTTGAACACAAGTGCTGCGCCCATCGTCACCGCCAGCGGCAGCGCCTGCAGCACGGCCGAGACATTGGCAATCGGCAGATGGGCAAGGGCGATGAGAAACGACGCGGTAGCGCCGGCTTCGCCGATCACGCGTATCGCCACCATCGGCTGCAGCATCGAGCCGGGCAGGGCAAGCGCACCGCGTTGCCAGGCAAGCAGGCCCACGAAAAGCGAAGCGAAGGCGCCGCGGATCAGCATGACCTGCGCCATGTTCATGGATTCCGACGCGACTTTGGTGATCGCGTCGTTGAGGGTGAAACCACTCATCGCCACCACCATGAACAGTGCACCGCGAAGATTTGGGGAAAAAAGCAAAGGCGTTACCACTGTGGTCCTGCATCAAGCCTCTACCAGCCGGCGGCAAGACAGCAACGTCAAAGGGCTGGTCCACGGCCTTCGGCGGCTCGTTACAACCTCCTCGCAAGAGCGGCAGGATTTATTTCGGCGGTGCGACCAGGAAGATCAGCCGCCGGTGACGCTCATGTGCCGCGATACCGACGGACGGTTGGTGCGGCGGTCGATGATGAAATCATGGCCCTTTGGCTTGCGGCCAATGGCTTCGTCGATTGCGTCGGCGACCAGTTCGTTGCCTTCGGATGCACGCAACGGTGCGCGCAGGTCGGCGGCATCTTCCTGGCCGAGGCACATATAGAGCGTGCCGGTGCAGGTCAGCCGGACGCGGTTGCAGCTTTCGCAAAAATTATGCGTCATCGGCGTGATGAAGCCGAGCCTGCCACCGGTCTCGGCGACGTGGACGTAGCGGGCCGGGCCACCGGTCTTGTAGGGGATGTCGGTCAGCGTGAACTGCCGCTCGAGTGCTGCGCGCAGCAGCGACAGCGGCAGATACTGGTCGGTGCGGTCGGCGTCGATCTCGCCCATCGGCATGGTTTCGATGACAGTCAATTCCATGCCGCGGCCGTGCGCCCAGCGCAGCATCTCGGGCAGTTCGGCGTCATTGAAATCCTTCAGCGCCACCGCATTGAGCTTCACCTTCAGTCCCGCTGCCTGCGCGGCGTCGATGCCATCCATGACCTTGTCGAGATTGCCCCAGCGGGTAATCTGACGGAATTTTTCCGGGTCCAGCGTGTCCAGCGAGACGTTGATGCGCTTGACCCTGCAATCGGCGAGTTCAGCGGCAAAGCGCGAAAGCTGCGAGCCGTTGGTGGTCAGCGTCAGTTCGTCCAGAGCGCCGCTTTCGAGATGACGCGAAATCTGGCGCACCAGATGCATGATGTTCTTGCGCACCAGCGGCTCGCCGCCGGTAAGACGCAGTTTCCTGACTCCCTTTTCAATGAAAACCGTGCATAGCCGGTCGAGCTCTTCCAGCGACAGCAAATCCTTCTTGGGAAGGAAAGCCATGTCCTCGGCCATGCAATAGGTGCAGCGGAAGTCGCAGCGGTCGGTGACCGAAACGCGCAGATAGCTGATCGTGCGACCAAAAGGATCGATCATGTCCATGCTGGTGCGTTTCCCGTGGCTGCGAACGGCTTCGTTATATATGGCTATGTGATACGATCCAACCAACCATTCAAGTCAAGAAGTTCCGATTCCTAAAGCGCGTCGCGTTCGACCGGCCTCATACGACGCGCTTTAGGTTGTTGTTTTATGCATGTCGTTATCGCAAAAACCGCTGCACAATTTTGCGCGACATGCATTAGGCAACATCACACCGCCGACAGATCGTGTCGGAAGTTTCGAAGCGGCCTTTTCCCGCTGCGCGAAGCGGCGTAGGGAAAGGACAGATGATGTGGAACCTATCACCATGACGGCGCCGAAGGAACTCAGGGTCTCGAAGGACCGCAGGCTGCTTACCGTAACGTTCCCTGGCCATCAGCCGTTCGAGCTGCCGGCGGAGCTGCTGCGGGTTGCCTCGCCATCGGCCGAAGTGCAGGGCCATTCGCCCGAACAGCGCGTGACCGTTCCCGGCAAGCGCAACGTTGCGATCCTGAAGATCGAACCGGTCGGCAACTATGCCGTCCGCATCACCTTCGACGATTTCCACGATACCGGCATCTTCACCTGGAACTACCTGCATACGCTGGGTCATGAGAAGGACGCACGCTGGGCCGCCTATCTCGCCGAGCTGGAAGAGAAGGGGCTAAGCCGCGATCGTTGAATGGTTCGGGCGGGACGCTCCGGTCAACGCAGGATCGCCAGTATTTCGCTGGTGTCGTAATAAAACGGCGTGCCTTCGATCAGCCGGTCATCCTTGAAGCGCAAGACTTCGGCAAATGGCTGTTTGATGGTTGCACCATTGGCCCGCGATGTCAGCGCAAGTGTGCAGCTCATGAATACCATGTCATCGTTTTGGGCGGCCTGAAGGCTTTCCACGGTCACGTCGCTCCAGATTTCCCGCATCTTGCGAAAAAGGGCGCCAACGCCGTCGAGGCCATTCCAGTCGCCGGCATAGGGCAGGGACTGCGGCTCATGCACGACAACTTCCGCGTGAAACGCGCTGGCAAGGATATCGAGGCTCTCCGACCCTGATTGCAGGAAGCGCATCTCAGCCTCGAACATATTTTCGAGAAGTTCCAAGGCGGTACGTCGCCGATCGAAGGGTTTATCCATTTTCCGTCTCCGTTGCGGGATCGTGCTATCAACGTGGCTTACCCTTAATATTGGGGGATCGACACCCGTTTCCAGACGGTCGAAATGAGGTGCAGCACGTGTCGTCAAGACGTCACGGAATTGGAGTAGCGGCTGCGGATACTCGGAGGCGAAAACATGTCCGTCATCACCACGGTCGAGCAGCTCGAAGCGCTCTATGGCCTGCCCGGCGAGACCTCGATGGTCAAGGAACTCGACCATGTGATCCCCGAATACGCCGCCTTCATCGAGGCCTCGGCTTTTGCCGCGCTCGCGACCAGCGGGCCGGAAGGCCTGGATTGCTCGCCGCGCGGCGATCTCGCCGGCTTCGTCCGCATCCATGATCCGAAAACCCTGATGATGCCGGACCGGCGCGGCAACAACCGTGCCGATTCGCTAAAAAACATCATTCGCGATCCGCGCGTCGGCCTGTTGTTCCTGGTCCCAGGCTGCGGCACGACGCTGCGCGTCAACGGCCGCGCCCACATCACCACGGATGCGGCGCTGTGCGCCTCGTTCAGCGTCGACGGCCGACCGGCGCGTTCGGTCACGGTCATCCATGTCGATTCGGTCTATTTCCAGTGCGCCCGCGCCATTGTCCGATCGGAACTGTGGAACCCGGCGAGGCATGTCGACCCGAAGTCGCTGCCGACACCCGGAAAAATCCTGGAAATAACCAGCCGGAAAGGCATCGACGGCAAGGCTTACGACAGGGAATGGCCGGAGCGCGCGAAAAAGTCGATGTGGTGAGTGGGTCGCTCCGCGAGCGCCATCCTTTGTTTGAGCATCGGATTTTCCCAAAACCGATATCCACCCCGGGGCGGGCTCGAGGGCGGGCTTTTGGGTCCGATGCTCCAGTCATGCTTCCTTGAGCACGTCGGCAATCTTTCGCATCTGCTCGCCGATCATGTCGCATTGCTCCGGCGTCGACTGGCTCATCGCTTTCTCGATCAGCGCCATGTGGACCTTCAGCGCCTGCATCAGCAGTTCCGTGCCGGCTTCGGTCAGGGTCAGGCGCAGCACGCGCTTGTCCTTCTGATCGCCTTCGCGGCGCAGCAGGCCGCGTGTCTCGAGTTGCGGCAGCAGCATGGTGATGTTGGAACGGCCGACCAGCAGCCGGCGGGCGAGATCGTGCTGCGACATGCCGGGATGGCGGTAAAGGTTCATCAGCACGTCGAGCTGCGCCGGCTTCAGGTCCAGCGGCGCAAGCTTCACTGCCAGCGTGCGCTCCAGGACATGGCAGGCGCGCGCCACCGCGACCCAGTTGCGAAAACGCGGGTTGTCCCAGGGCAGCTCTTGTTTAATGTTCATGTTTGAACTATTATGTTCATGCTTGAACGAATGGATGGATCGCCACTATGGCATCATTTGGATTGAAGGTCATCCGGGGCGTGTTTGCCGCCGCCGAACATGTGGCTCCCCGCCTTACCGGGCGCGCGGCATTCGAACTGTTCTGCCGCACGCCGAACGCCAAAATTCTCAGCGACGGCGAGCGACGCGCCGTCGACCGCGCCGCCGGCTTCATGGCCGAGGCGCGCCATCATCGGCTGAAGACCAAGAACGGCTGCGTCATGGTGCATGAATTCAGGCCAGAGCCGGGCAGGCGGGCCGCCGGCACGGTGCTCGTCATCCATGGCTGGCGTTCGCGCACCGAATACATGCGCACGCTGATCGAAGCCTATCGTGACGCCGGCTACAAGGTTGTCTCGCTCGACCTGCCGGGCCACGGCCAATCGCAGGGCCGCCGGCTCACATTGGTCAGCGCTGTCGAAGCCGCACGGCTGACCGGCGAATGGTTCGGCCCATTCGTGGCGGTCGTCGGCCATTCCTTCGGCGGTGCCGTCGCCGCCAATGCCGTCGCCGGTTCGGTCAAGGACGTTCCGCCGCTGGCGGCCGAGCGGCTGGTGCTGATCGCGGCACCGAGCTCGCTGCCGGAGATCTTCAACGATTTCAGCCGCATGCTCAGTGTCGGCCCACGCTCGCAGGCCGCCATGGCCGACCGGGTCGAACGCATCGCCGGCCGGCCGCTGCACGAATTCACCGGCGACCGGCAGCTTGCCAGCACGCCGGTGCCAGCGCTGGTCATCCATGCGCCGGACGACCGCGAAGTGTCCGCCGACCATGCCAGGCTCTATGCCGGGGCCGGCGACCATGTGCGGCTTTACTGGGCCGACGGGCTCGGCCACCGCCGCATCCTCGCCGACAAGGGCGTGGTCGAGCGTGCGGTCGGCTTCGTTGCCGAACACCGGCAGCCGGTATCGCTGCATTAACATCGGCGGCTTCGACCTGCGTGCAGAGATTGAGCGCTTCGAGGAAGAGCGCTTCCTTGCAGCCGAATGCGTAGGGGCCGGGCGCGCTGATTCCCATCGCCGCGGCGGGGTCGCCTGACCCGAGCGCTATTTGCTGGAACCGGAGCGGAGCCAATTCGTTTCGGGTTGCCACCGTTGTGAAACTGTTCTGCAACAGACCTTATGAAATTTATGAAAGCTTAACGAAATCAGTATGAATCGGTGTAGTCGCGCCCTACATCCATGATGCGGTGGCGAGACCGTCAAGCGATGCGGAACGGGAGCCGGCTGCAGCCGGAGCGGGTGATTCCATGAAATTCCTCGGAAACAAAGCAACCGTGATGCCGCTTGCGGCGGTCGCGGCAATGCTGGCCTTCGGCGTGCCGCAGGCAGACGCGCAAGGGTTTTTCGAGAGGCTCTTCGGCGGTGGTGTCAGGCATTCGCCGCGAGGTGATTACCCCCTGCCGCCATCAAGGCAGAGGCCGAAATACAAGCCATATGCGGCAGCGCCCGCTGCCTCTCGGATTCGCAGCCCGTCCTATTACACCTACAAGAGCGATCCGCTCGTGCGCGTCGACTTCTCGACGCTGACGGCAGCGCCGGAGCCGGCAATGCCACAGGACGCCGCATTCCAGCCATCTTCCGTCACCGGCGCGGCCTTCCGCGAAGCGATTGCCGGACTGGATGACTACGAGCTCTACGCCGAGAAGGACATCGCCAAGGCGCTCGTCGCCTATTACGCGGCCAATCCGGATTTCATCTGGGTGACGGCAGCCAATGCGAACAGCCGCGCGCAAGATGCGGTGCGGGTGCTTGGCGAGGCGACGAGCTATGGCCTCACGCCGGCCGACTATACGGTTGAAGTGCCTGCCGCCGGCGCATCGACCGGCAGCGCCGATGCGCGGCTAAAGGAACTCGTCCGCTTCGAGATGGCGCTGTCAGCGCGCGTCTTGCGCTATGTCCACGACGCGCAAAGCGGCCGCGTCGATCCCAATCGCATCACCGGCTACTATGATTTCCCGGTCAAGCCGCTCGACATGGAAGGCGTGCTGAAAACGCTGACGCGCACCCAGCAAGTGCGCACCTATCTCGAATCGCGGCATCCGCAGAACGCCGAATATCAGGCGCTGCGCGTCGAACTGGAATCACTCCAGGCCAGCGCCGACGACGAGATCGTCGTCGATCCCAAGCTGTTGCTGAAGCCGGGGGAGACCAGCCCCGAACTGCCGAAGCTTCTGGCGAAGATCGCGCGCAATCTCGACGACGAGATGGGCGGCGCCTATGGCGAGATATTGGCCAGGCTCGCCACCAGCGAGGTCTATGATCCGGAACTGGTGCCGGTCATCAAGGCGGTTCAGAAAAAGGCTGGCATGAAAGGCGACGGCGTCATCGGTCCGCGCACCGTCGCGGCGCTGGTCGGGACGTCCAAGGCCGACAAGATTCAAAAGGTGCATGTCGCGCTGGAAGAGTTGCGCTGGCTGCCATCCGATCTCGGCAGCCCGCGTGTCTTCATCAACCAGCCAGCCTTTACCGCGAGCTACATCGAGAATGGCGAGGAGAAGCTGAAGACCCGCGTCGTCATCGGCAAGACCACCAACCAGACTTCCTTCTTCTACGACCAGCTCGAGCAGGTCGACTTCCACCCCTATTGGGGCGTGCCGCAGTCGATCCTCGTCAACGAGATGCTGCCCCGGCTGCGCAGGGATCCCGGCTATCTTGACCGCGCCGGCTACGAAGTGGTCAACGCGCGCGGCAAACGCATTCCCTCCTCCTCGGTCAATTGGGGCGCCTATGGCGCGAAGATACCTTATGGCGTGCGCCAGCTGCCGAGCGAGGCCAATGCGCTGGGCGAACTGAAGATCCTGTTCCCCAACAAGCACGCCATCTACATGCACGACACGCCGCAAAAGACGTTTTTCCAGCGTGACATGCGCGCGCTCAGCCATGGCTGCGTTCGCCTGCAGGATCCGCGCGGCATGGCGGCGGCCGTGCTCGGCACCTCGGTCGATGACATCGCGGAGAAGCTGAAGCACGGACATGCGACGGAGAAGGTAGCGCGCAGGATCCCGGTCTATGTCGCCTATTTCACCGCCTGGCCTGATATGTCCGGCAAAGTCGAATATTTCAGCGACGTCTACGACCGCGACGCGCGGCTGCAGCAGGCGCTCGACAGCACGGAAGCAGTGCGCTCGCCGGCGATGTGAGGATGCTAACGCAGGGAGAGCGGGCGCCGGAACCCGGCCGCGCCGCCATCAGTGTCGCCGAGCTGGGCACCTATTGCCTGGAGGGGCGATCTATTTGGGTTCGGCTGTCACCGGATCGTAGGTGATTTCGACCTTCGCCTTGTCGGTCGTGTAATAAGTAACGGTGTAGGCGCCGCTGTCCCAAGCGACCTCGTCGACGTAGCGAAAGTCGTCGCGTTGCTCGACCTTGGCGATTATCTCCGAGAGTTTCCTGGCATTCTGCGGCGGCAACGGACTTCCGTCTGCGGCAAGGGCCGGTTCACCGAAAAAGAGAACTACGACGCCTGTCGCCAAAACAAGTCTGAACATGGCTTTCCCTCGCTTCTCGCGAAAGTAGAAACTCGCGGCCATGCAGGTTTGTTCCGGGCAGGTTTGTTCCGGGTTCCGGAATGGACACCCGCGAATTGCGCCGACGCATTGTCGTTTGCTCATGCTAATGCGTCTGCAACTCACCTTCGTCGGGGAAGAGGTGGGCCAAGGCCGTGTCGAACGTGAGTTCCAGAGCGTCACCCGGTTCAAAGACCTTATCTTCATTGAAGGCGGCAATGAGTTCGCTGTTATCGCGAAGTGTCAGGTCGACGACCGTCTCGCTGCCCAATCGCTCGGCATGTGCCACGATGCCATGCAGCAAGCCTTTTCCAGATTGCACCGGCCGGAGGTGCTGCGGACGGACACCCAGGATGGCCTTGCCGTCTTTCCGGAAGGCGCGTCTTCTGGTCGCTACCCTGATCGGCTCCAGGGATTGGTTGCCAACCATTGCCGCTTCGCCATCGAGGGCGAGGACGTCGACGTTCAGGAAATTCATCGACGGGGCTCCGAGAAAGCCGGCTACGAACCTGTTGGCCGGCTCGTGATAGAGCTCCATCGGCGCTCCGATCTGCATGACTTGACCGTCCTTCAGCACGACGATCCTGTCAGCCAGCGTCATCGCCTCGACCTGGTCGTGGGTGACATAGATCATAGTTGTGCCCAGTTGCCTGCGCAGCCGGCCGATTTCCATGCGCATGTCCATGCGCAGTGCAGCGTCGAGGTTGGAGAGCGGCTCGTCAAACAGGAATACGGCCGGTTTCCGGGTGATTGCGCGCCCGATGGCGACGCGCTGGCGCTGGCCGCCCGAAAGCTGACTTGGCCGGCGGTCGAGCAAATGTTCCATTTGCAGGATGCGTGCGGCCTCGGCCACCTTCTGCTGCTTTTCCTGCCTGGAAGCGCCGGCGATCGTAAGGCCGAACGCGATGTTCTCGCGCACGGTCATGTGCGGAAAGATGGCATAGCTCTGGAACACCATCGCAACACCACGTTGCTTGGGCTGCAGCTGGTTGACCACCCGGCCTCCGATCTCGAGGGTGCCTTCGGTTATGTCCTCGAGTCCGGCGATCATGCGCAGCAACGTGGACTTCCCGCAGCCCGACGGTCCAACAAAGACGACGAACTCGCCGTCGTTGATGTGGATATCGACGCCTTTGATGATTTCGACGCGACCGAAGGATTTCTTGACGCCCTTGAGTGAGACCTCAGCCATGAGCGATGGCTCCCGTTTCCTGATTCATGTGCGGCAATTCGGGGGTCTCCGATCGATTGGTCGGCCTTGAGGAATGGGGCTGACCGGCCGTCCCAGATCCACTGGCGTTTGAGCGCGAGAGCCATGCAGTCAGCCCTTCACGCCGGTCGAGGCGATCGACGCGATGAAGGCGCGCTGCAGCAACAGGTAGAAGACCAGCACCGGGACGGTGATAAGGGTGAGATAAGCCATGACTTCGCCCCAGGCGACGTTGAGTTGAAAGAAGTAGCCGAGGCCGACCATGACCGGGCGATAGCCTTCCTGCTGCACCACGATCAGCGGCCACAGATATTGGTTGTACATGACGAGGAATTTCAGGATGGCGGCAGTCGCCAGTACCGGCCCTGAAAGCGGCATGACGACGCGATAGTAGACCTGCCACCAATTCGCGCCCTCCACCCGGCTTGCCTCAATCAGTTCGCCCGGCAGCCCTTTGAAATACTGCACGAACAGGAAGATCGTCAGTCCGTCGGCGATCCACGGGATGATCTGCACCCGGTAGCTATTGAGCCAGCCCCAATGCAGCCCATCAAGCCCGATCCAGGGCAGTTTCGAGACCAGCAGCAGGAGCGGGATAGCGATGGTCTCGAAAGGGATGATCAGCGTCGCGATGACAATCGAGAGCAGGACATCGCGCCCCTTCCACCGCAGGAAAGCAAAGGAGAACGCGGCCAGCGAACAGATCAGCAGCGAGAGAAGGACGGTCACCCCGGTGACCAGAACCGAGTTTAGGACGAACAGGCCGACAGGCGCCCGCCGGAACGCACCGAAATAGTTGTTGAGGCTGATGTCCCCGACGGGCAGGAATGCACGCAGGCTGGAAGTGTCCGCGAGAAGCTGACTGTCCGGCTTGAAGCTCGAGTTGATCATGAACACGAGCGGAAAGACGAAGATCAGCGCGATCAGGCACAGCACCAGATAGCGGACGAACAGCCTGAGGCCGTAATTGTCGGGATCGAAGGCCATCCTAACGCTCCCGTGTCAGCCAGCGCTGGATGAATGAGATCGCCAGCACGATCGCGAACAGGATGACCGAGATGGTCGAGCCGCCTGAGATGTCCTGCTTGCCGTAGCCGCGCTCGACCGCCTGGAAGACGAGGGTCTGGGTGCTGTCGAGCGGACCGCCATTGGTCATCACGTCGATCTGGGCGAAAAGCGCGAAGCCCTGCATGGTGATCACGACAAGCACAAGCATGGCAGTGTTGCGCAGGCCCGGCCAGGTGACATAGCGGAAGGTCTGCCATCTCGAAGCCCCCTCAATGGCGGCGGCCTCGTAGAGCGTGGGGCTGATCGTCTGCAACCCCGCCAGCCAGATGACCATGTGGAAGCCGACGGCCTGCCAGATCGACATGGCCATGACTGCGGGCAGCGCCGTCGAGGGATTGCCGAGCCAGTCGACGGGCTGGAAGAGGCCGAAGGTGAGGGCCTGGAGGATGCTGTTCAACAGCCCGTTCTGGCCGTCATAGATGAACCGCCAGAGGAGCGAGACCACGACGATGGAGACCACCACCGGCATGAAGTAGATGGTCCGGAACAGGTTGATGCCCCTGACCTTGTGGTTGATCAGCAAAGCAAGCATCAGCGCGAGGCTGCCTTGTACCGGCGCCACGACCAGGACGAACAGGAAGGTGTTTACCAGCGCCTTCATGAACACGACGTCGCTGGCGATGACGATCATGACGTTTTCGCCGGACTGCCAGCGAAACCACTCGCGCATGCCGCGATACTGAGGATAGTCGTCGCTACGGGTGATCTCACGCAGGCGGGGATACTGGATTTCACCGGCCTCGTTTCGGACCACTTCGCCAGCATCGTCGCGCTCTGGCTTGAGGGTCACCACAGCAAGGCCCAGGAGCTGCTGATAGTTTTCCAACCCGACGAACTGGGTCGGGTTCGGCGACAGCAGCCGCTGATTTGTCAATGACAGACCGATCGCGAAGAAAAACGGCAGCACGATGAATGTGAAGATAAGTGCGAAGCCCGGCAGGACGAATGTCCAGCCCGCCCGGTTCGACAGGGTTAGCTTCGACGCCATTTGCGGTATCCGCCCAGCAAGCCACAGAGGGTGGAGTCCGCGGCTGGCGAGGACCCCGGCGCGACAGAACTAGCGGTGACCGTAGCCACCATTGCTTTCGATGTCGGCGTCGATCTCGTCGACCGCCGCGTCAAGCGTGTCGGCCACGTCGGCGCCATTGGCGATATCGGCCAGTGCCTTGGTGAAGACCTTGGCCTGGACCACGTAGCCCGGGGTGACCGGGCGCACCAGGGCTTGTGCCTTGGAGAGGTCGAAGAACACCGCGAGCGGGCCGCCATCCTTGTAGTTCTTAGTCATCTGCGCCGCCGAGGGCGTCGGCGGGATCAGGCCGATGCCGTCGGAGAAGGCGGCCAGGTACTTGTCCTGCGCGGCGAACTTGATGAACTCGGCAGCGCCTTCCGGATGTTTCGACTTGGCCGACACGCCGAATTGCCAAGATCCCGCGCCGATCTTGTTGCCGGCGCCGAAATCGGGGGCTGGAAGGAAGACAACGTCATCCACGGCTTCCATCGTTGCCACCGCGCGCCAGTTGCCGTTCCACTGGAAGGCGAACTTGCCGCCGATGAAACCGGTCTGCTGATCGGCCGGGTCCTCGCTGGTGCCAGGCGCATAGCCTCCGGTAAACAGCGCTTGCCACCACTTGCCAAACGCCTGCGCAGCCTCGCCGTTCAGCGCGCCTTCCGCCGTCTTGTAGGTCGAACGGTCGACAATGTCGCCGCCGAAGCTCTGCAGGAACGGCGAGAAGGCGTAGGAATACCACTCGGCCTGGTCGTTCATGCCGAGATCAAGGGCGAATTCATACTTGCCGGAGGCCTTGGCAGCGTCGAGCGCGGCCATGAATTCCTCGCGCGACCAAGGCTTGTCGAGGGTCGGGGTGCGCAAGCCCAATTCATCCAGCGTCGATTGGCGTGCAAAAAGCGCCACCGCCGCCTCCCACAGACCGACCGAATAGAGCTTGCCATCCCACACGCCTTTGGCGCCGGGCAGGAAGTCGGCGAACTCGCTCTCGTCGATCGGCAGCGGCTGCAGATAGCCGGCCCAGGCCCAATTGGGCATGACGGGCCCGTCCACATCCAGGATGTCGGGCAGGTTGCCCGCCAGGGCCGCCGCCGCGACGGAATCGTTATAGCTCTTCTCGGGGAAGCTCTCGATGGTCACCGTCCAGTCGGACTGGCTGGTGTTGAAGTCGGAAATAATCTGGTTGAGGATTCGCGACTCCACCTCATTGCCGGCGCCGTGATACCACATGGTCAACCTGGTCTGCGCCAGCGCGGGCGCACACAGACAGGTCGACGCGATCACCACACCGGCAAGGTGTTTTGTCAGTTTCATCTGATATTCCTCCCTTTTGACTTTAAGGACGCTGGCTGGATCCAAGGCGAGGCCGCCAGGACAGCGGGCCGGGAAGCCAGCGCTCAGTTTCGGGTCGGCCGCTACGGGCCCTTGATGGGGTCCAGCAATGTTCGCGGAAGCCGGACGCATTTGCAATTGCGCAGTTTCACCTGGTCGGAGCAGCAGGTCGACGGCGATTTCCCCTCGTCAGTTCCCGGGCCACTGAGATAGCAGTTCACCTAGGACGATTTTATCGTCCGTCAACTTTCTCCCGGCCGCGTTCAATGTGCAGCTTGAGCGATTCCAAGGGTAACGAGCGCCTTGTGATGTGTCCCCGGCTGCCTGGCGAGTCGTATGACCAAGTCATGGCAAACCTGGCGATGAGGCGGAAGTTCGAAGCGTAGGCGGCTCCGAAGCGGATGGTAGCTTTGTACCGGAAGCGGGTATTGGTGGGCGATGCAGGGATTGAACCTGCGACCCCACCCGTGTGAAGGGTGTGCTCTCCCGCTGAGCTAATCGCCCGCTCGTTGCCCGAAGGCCAAGCGCGCCGCGATATAAGGGAGGCCGGCCGGGGAAGTCAAGGCGATGTGCTGGCGTTCCGACGAAGACCGAATGCAACCACGCCGGGAACGGTCCGGTCGCCGTCGCGCTCAGTGCCCGGCAGCGGCAATCAGGCGTTCGGCCAGACCAAGCGTCAGCGCGTCGAAATGCGAGATCACCGCCGACGGTTCGAATTCGCGCACATGGCGGTCGGTGTAGCCGAAATCCACCGCCACCACGGGAATGCCGGCCGCCTTCGCCGTATCGATGTCGGTCTGCGAATCACCGACCATCAGCGCGCGGTGCGGATCGCCGCCGGCGAGCACGATGGTTTCGGTCAGATGGCGCGGGTCGGGCTTGCGGAACGCAAACGTGTCCTGACCGCAAATCGCCGCGAAATGCTTCGCCAGGCCGAGCGCCTCGATCAGCGCCACTGAGTTGGCTTCGTATTTGTTCGTGCAGACGGCCAGGAGATAGCCAGCCGCCTCGAATCGCGCGATCGTCTCGACGACGCCGGGGTAGGGGAGCGATTTGCCCGGGATGTTGTCGGTGTAGTGATCGAGGAACAGCTTTAGCAATCGGTCGTGTTCCTCTACCACCAGCGATCTCTGCTGCGCGGCGTGCGCGCGCTCGATCATCACCCGGCCGCCATGGCCGACGAAGCGCTTGAAGCCGGCCTCGTCGACGGCTGCGAGTTCGCTGGCGGCAAGGCTGTGGTTGAGGCTGTCGAGCAGGTCCGGCGCTGTGTCGACCAGCGTCCCGTCGAGGTCGAACACGATGATCGGTCGGGTCATGGCATGTCCTGTGACGATTGCGCTGCCTGCAGGCGATAGCCGCTGCAGCCCATCCAGGCAAGCCGTGCCGGCTCAATCCACAGGGCGTCAATCCACAGGGCAAAGTCTTTGACCGGACGGGCAAAGATGCTAGGAGCGCCGAAACAAGCGAAATCCGGGGCAAAGCATGGATGCGAGGCAACTGAAGGTCGAGGCCGCGCGGGCGGCACTTGCCCATGTCAGCGATGGCATGCGGCTTGGCATCGGCACCGGCTCGACGGCCGAAGAGTTCGTGCGGCTGCTCGCCGAAAAGGTCGCCACCGGCCTTACCATTATCGGCGTGCCGACCTCGGAGCGCACCGCCATCCTCTGCGGCGAGCTTGGCGTGCCGCTGTCGACGCTGGAAGAAACGCCCGAGCTCGATCTTACCATCGACGGGGCCGACGAGATCGATCCGGAGCTTACATTGATCAAGGGCGGCGGCGGTGCGCTGCTGCGTGAAAAGATCGTGGCGGCGGCTTCCGCCCGCATGATCGTCATCGCCGACCGTTCGAAGATGGTCGAGACGCTTGGCCGTTTTCCACTGCCGATCGAGGTCAACCCGTTCGGCCTGCGTGCCACTGAAATCGCGGTCGCCGCGGCAGCCGGAAGGCTCGGCCATTCCGGCCCCGTCACATTGAGGATGACGGGAAGCCAGCCTTTTGTTACAGACGGCGGCCATTTTATCCTCGATGCATCTTTTGGCCGCATTCCGGATACAAGAGCGCTTTCGAATGCTCTCCATGCCATTCCGGGCGTGGTCGAGCATGGTCTTTTCATCGGGCTGGCATCAGCGGCCATCATAGCCGGCGACGGCGTCCAAACCGTCCATGCCGCCCGAAAACCAGGGAGTTCTACCGATCATGATGTTGCATAACCGGGTTCGCCGTTTTTCTGCAATTCTGGCAGCTTCAGCCGTCTTTGCGTTTTCATCGCCGGCGTTCTCGCAGGACGTCAGCGAAGGGCATCTTAAGGCAGCCCGCGCCGCAGTCGCGGCGATCGACGCGACGGACCCGTTCGACAACATCCTGCCGCAGGCCGCCGCCGCGCTTCAGCAGCAGCTTATCCAAAAGAACCCGGACATGCAGGAGCTGATCGGCAGAACGGTTAGCGAAAAGGCTCTGGCGCTGGCCTCGCGCCGCGCCGATCTCGAGAAGGAAGCGGCCCTGGCCTATGCCAAGGTATTTTCCGAAAAAGAGCTTACCGAAATCGCCGCTTTCTACAATTCCGATACCGGCAAGAAACTGCTCGACAGCGGCCAGGCCGTGACGCGTGAGCTGCTCAAGGCCGCCGAGATATGGCAGAACGGCCTCGCTCGCGATCTCGCCCAGCAGGTCGGCGAAACGCTGGCCGCGGCGGCAAAGGCCACAGCACCGTCAAATGCCGCGGCTCCTGCTGATGGCACGCAGCCGGAAGCACCGAAGAACTGAGCCTGTTTCCGGCGGCGTCATCGCTGCTGGACCGGAAAGCCCGCCTCCGTTGCGCGTCCGACAGGATGCGCGGCGTCCGGGCTTTTCTTTTGGCGGTTCGCAGCCTACCTGTCTCAGACATTTTGAAGGGCAAGGAGCCGCGCCATGGCCGTCTATGACTACGATCTTTTCGTCATCGGCGGCGGCTCCGGCGGGGTGAGGGCGGCGCGCGTGGCGGCGGCACTCGGCAAGCGCGTCGGCATCGCCGAGGAATACCGCTATGGCGGCACCTGCGTCATCCGCGGCTGCGTGCCGAAAAAGCTCTATGTCTATGCCTCGCAATTTCCCGAGCACTTTGCCGACGCCGCCGGTTATGGCTGGACCGTGCCGCAGGCGAGCTTCGACTGGCAGACACTGGTTGCCAACAAGGATCGCGAGATCAGCCGGCTGGAAGCTATCTACAGGAAAAATGTCCAAGGCGCCGGCGGCGAGACGTTTCAGTCACGCGCCATGCTCGTCGATCCGCATGCGGTGCATCTTCTCGGCGAGGACCGCACCGTCACCGCCGATCAGATTCTCATCGCCACCGGCGGCCGCCCGGCACCGCACCCGGCTCTGCCCGGCCATGAGCATTGTATCTTTTCCAACGAGGCCTTCGATCTCAAGGAATTGCCTGACGCGATCATGATCGAGGGCGGCGGCTATATTGCCGTCGAATTCGCCAACATCTTTCACGGCCTCGGCGTCGACACAACGCTGGTCTATCGCGGCAAGGAGATCCTCTCTCGCTTCGACATGGATCTCAGGCGCATGCTGCACGAGACGATGGAAAAGAAGGGGATAAAAATCCTCTGCCATGCCGTGTCCGAATGGGTCAGGAAGCGTCCCGACGGGCGCCTCGACGCTGTCGTCACCGGTGGCAAGGTGCTGACGGTCGATCAGGTCATGCTCGCCATCGGCCGTCTGCCCAATACCGAAAACATGGGGATTGAGGGCGTCGGCATCGAGATGACCAGGACCGGCGCTATCCATGTGGACCAATATTCGCGCACCAGCATCGACAACATCTGGGCGATCGGCGACGTCACCAACCGCGTGCAACTGACGCCTGTGGCGATCCATGAGGCGATGTGTTTCGTCGAGACCGCCTTCAAGGGCAACCCGACCTCGCCCGACCATGAAACGATCGCCACAGCGGTGTTCTCGCAGCCCGAGATCGGCACGGTCGGCCTGTCGGAAGACGAGGCCATAAAGCGTTTTTCCGACGTTGAGGTCTACCGCGCCAGCTTCCGGCCGATGCGCAACACGCTGTCGGGCCGCGACGAAAAGATGCTGATGAAGCTGGTGGTCGACGGCGCCTCGAAAAAGGTGCTCGGCGCCCATATCCTCGGGCCTGATGCCGGCGAGATGGCGCAGCTTCTCGGCATTCCGCTGAAGGCCGGGCTGACCAAGGATGACTTCGATCGCACGATGGCCGTGCACCCGACTGCGGCGGAAGAACTCGTCACCATGTACAAGCCGACCTACCGGGTGAGGGACGGCGAGCGCGCCTGACGTTTTTCCCACACCCTCGCCAACGGAGCACTCGATGCTCGCAAGCAATGGCGCCGCACCACCCGACCACAGATCACCAATCCGATGCGACACTGTGCAACGATATTCTGTTCGCCGCTATTTCTGCCTGATGCGGCGAGGGAAGCGCAGCCATCTTTCCTCGACCGGCCTTGTTTCCTCGACTGGCCTGGGGTGCGCGAGGATGGTGGTGA
This sequence comes from Mesorhizobium sp. WSM4845, assembly GCF_055811455.1. NCBI lineage: Bacteria > Pseudomonadati > Pseudomonadota > Alphaproteobacteria > Hyphomicrobiales > Phyllobacteriaceae > Mesorhizobium > Mesorhizobium sp. WSM4845. The sequence continues at coordinate 88,020 of NZ_JBVVQA010000019.1, read as the reverse complement.
GCTCGACCGGCAGGCTCGGCGCCAGCGGCTTTTTGGTCGCGACGCCGTCCGCGATGGCAACGATGCTGTGGTAGAATTCGGCGCCTGAAAGCGACCTTGGCGGCACGGCCTCGTGCATGATCGAGATCACCGTGGCATCTGGACAATTGTCCTTGATCGCTTGATGGAAAGCGATCTTCCCTTCCGGATCGAGCGCTCCGGTCGCTTCATCGAGGAACAGCAGCCCCGGCTGCTGCAGCACGATACGAGCGACAACCAGCTTCTGTTTCTGGCCGCCCGAAAGCACCTGGTCCCAGCTCATTCCGTCGCGGCTCTCATCGCCCATGTGTTCGATGAAATCGCCAAGGCCGGCTTTATGCAGGGCCGATGCAACCTGCGTGTCGGTGTGATCGCGCTCTGAACCGGGCAGGCAGACCAGTTGCTTCAGCGAGACCTGCTGCAGCTTGACGTCCTGGGCGGCATAGAAACTTTCGACCCCTTCCGGAAAGACGATGGAGCCGCGGCCATAGGGCCACAGGCCGTTGATCGCCTTGATCAGCGATGTCTTGCCGCAGCCGGATTCGCCCTTCAGGAACGTCCACTCGCCACGCCGGAAGCGCAAATTCGCGGCACTCAGGAAGGGCGTGGCGTCCTCGCCCTGATGGGTCAGCTCGAGTTTCTGGATGGTCAGGCCGAAAACCGGGTTCTGACGGTCGTAGCGGAAATCGGAACAGCCGGTGAGACTATAGAATTCCTGCGGGTGTTGGACGTTTTCGATCGCGTTGGCGAGTTCGGTCACGCGTAGGCTGTTGGCGCGCAGCGCCGCAATGGAAGGCATGACATGGATGAACCACGAACATTGATTGATGAGTGAGTTGACCATCTCGGAGCCCGTTATGTAGCCCTTGAGGTCGAAACGGTTGTGGATATAGGGCACCAGGCCCGGCGCGTAGGCGACAATGCGGGCGCCGATGAAAGTGTAGACCAGCTCGAAAGAACGATAACTGGTGTTGACGATGTTCAGCCTTGCCCAGGTGCGGTCGATGTCGACATAAAGCCGTTCGTGCATCGTCTTTTGCACATTCTCGCCCTGGGAGGCGGCGACATGGAAACTGCGGCGCAGGAACGTGGTCAGCTCGCCGCGATAACTGCCTTCGGATTGCTGCATCCGGATGTTGATCCGTTCCAGCAACCTGCCGAGCTTCACCGCGATCCAGGTGTTCAGCGGCACGTAAATGGCGACCGCCAGGAAAGCCAGGACCGCGCTGCCATAGCTGCCGAGGAACTCCAGCCCTTTCACCTCTGCCGAGGTTTCAAGCAGTTTCCGGCCGACGAAATAAAGCGATGTGGCGACAGCCATCACCCCGATGGCGAGGCCGATGGCTCCGCCGGTCATGTCCTTGATCGATTCCTGGACACGCTGGTCGATGTTGTCGGGGGCAGCAGCGCCGGAGGAACCGTGCTGAGCATGGAAATGCGTGTGATTGGTGTCGAGAAGCGCTGCGTTGAAGCGGCTGTCCAGCCAAGCGCGCCATTTGCGATGCAGCGTCGCGGAAACAAAAGTGCGGATGCCGGTAAAGCCCGCGTCTTTGAGCACGACCAGAAGGATGAGCACGCCGGCATTGGTGAGCAGCGATGCGAGCGGCGTGGTGTTCGCGGCGTCGTGGTAGAAGGCGATCGAGTTGACCAGTTCCCCGGATGCTTCGGCGAACCAGACGCCAGCCTTGCTGGAGAGCGCGGTAAACAGGGCGATGACCAGCGTCAGCGTCCAGGCCTCCACCCAGCGGTCCGAGAACCAGTAGGCCCGCATCAGTCCCCAGAAGCTGCGCATCGAGGAAACCGGTGTCAGGAGCGGCGACCTTGCGGCACCGCGGAGCCATTTTTCCGATATTGAATGTCGCCTTGGTCTACCGACCCGAATCACAATCCCGCCCAACCCTCTTTTAGTTTTGTTACAGACAGTAACACCAATTGATCATTTTCCATTATCTTTTCTCGGGCTGTCGAGGATTGAACCCCTGGCCGTTGCCATTAAGCAACAGCGGCAACGCCTTGCGAGGTCGCCCTCGACGCAGATTATCCGTCTAATATCAATGAGTTGCTGATTCACGTGTGCAAGCGTCAGCATCTTCCCCTAGGGAAAGCTTTTGCACAGTTTTGTTATGGGAATAGCGTGATCGATCGGCCGATTTTTATGCTGCGGAAGACGAATCGACGCAAAGCGCGCCGTCATCTTTGTTGCCATATCGACCTGGCGGCAGCCGGAAAGTGACCGGAGGGCGTTGGCCCGGAGGGCGTTGGCTGCTGTGGCGATGTCGCCAAACGCGCCTATGGAAGGACGTCTATCAGTTCGCTTTCTTCAACTCGCCCCGCGCCTTCGCCGCCGCAACCTGGCGAATGGCGTCGGTGAGCGTGTCAACGTCTTGCGCGCCCATCACCGCATACTTGCCCTCAAGCAGAAAGCACGGCACGCCCGTGATGCCCATGCTCGATGCGGTGGCGATTTCGGTGCGCACCGCCTCGACATCTGCGTCCGTCGGCAAAAGCGTCTCGACGACGGACGCATCCATGCCGGCCTCGCGGGCGGCGTTGATCAGCACGACATGGTCGCCGAGATTGGCGCCTTCCTCGAAATTCAACTGGAACAGACGTCGAACCAGCCGGTTCTGCATGACCTCGCCGGCGGCACCAGCCCAACGGATGAGGCGGTGCGCGTCCAGCGTGTTGGGCGCAACCTTTATGGCGGCGAAGGCGAAATTGATGCCCTCGGCTTCGCCCAATGGCTCGATGCGGGCGTGGATCTCGCTGACGCGTTCGTCACTGCCGAATTTGGCCATCATGTATTCGCGGCGATCCTTGCCTTCGGGCGGGATGGTTGGGTCGAGCTGGAACGGCCGCCAGCGAATATGCACCTCGACCTCGTTTGCCGCGGCGATCGCCTTGTCGAGCCGCTTCTGGCCGATGAAGCACCAGGGGCAGACGACGTCGGAGACCACATCGACGGTAATCGACTTCGCGTCGCTCATCTTGATCTCCTGTTCCGAAGAGGTCACTTCGGCTTGCGCCACCATGTCGGCAGTCGATAACCGGATATGGGGGTCTTTCGCGGATGTTCCAGATAGCTCCAGTAGGCGAGCCATTGCTGCGTGTTGTGTTGCATCGGAACCATGTAGTGGCCGGAGATCAACAACCTGTCGAGGACCCGGACGGCGGCAACATAATCTTCGCGGCTGCGGGCGTCGACCATCGCCTCAAGTGCTGCATCTATCGCCGGATCGGCGACGCCGGCAAGGTTGAACGACCCTTCGGCATTGGCGGCAGCCGATCCCCAGCGCCCGAACTGCTCGATGCCCGGCGACAGCGAGTTCTCGAAGCCGCTCGCGCCGATCAGCACCTCGAAATTGAAACGTTGCTTACGTGACTGGATCTGGTCGCCGTCAAGGCTGCGGATGGTGACATCGATGCCGATCTTCGCAAGCGTGCGCTGGTAGATGGCGGCAAGGCGCTCCTCGTTCTGGGAGGCGGTCAGGATCTCGAAGCCGAAGGGTTTCCCCTCGGGATCGAGCATCACTCCATCCTGCAAGGCATAGCCCGCGCCCTTGAATATGTCGAAGGCAGCTTTCAGCACCCTGCGGTCCTGGCCCGAGCCGTCGGTGACAGGTGGCCGCCAGGTGCCGTCCATGACATCGGCTGGCACACGACCCGGGTAGGGTGCCAGGAGCGCCTTTTCCCTGCCGTCGGCCGGATGGCCAAGTGCCGACAGCTCGGAATTCTGCCAATAGCTCATGGTGCGCATGTACTTGCCGCCAAACAGGTTCTTGTTGGCCCATTCGAAGTCGTAGAGCATGCCGAGCGCGCGTCGAACCACCGGATTGGAAAACTTCCGCAGCCGCGTATTGAACAGGAACCCCGTCACCACTGGCGGGATGCCGGTGTCGAACGTTTCGGCGATCACGTCGCCCCTGTGGAAGGCCGGGAAGTCGAGATCGCGCTCGCGCTTGACCGGATCGCTGTCGTCAGCGATAGCGCAGATGCCTTTCTTGAAAGCTTCCAGCTTGGCGTTGGCGTTGAGGAAATATTCGATGGTGATCTGGTCGTAATTGTCGAAACCGCGCTTGGCGGGGATGTCTTTGCCCCAATAATCCGGGTTGCGCTTGAACACGATGCGCTGGCCAGGCGCCACGTGCGCCACAGTGTAGGGGCCGCTGCCGATCAAAGGTCTCAGCGTGGTCCTGTCAAAAGTCTCCTTGTCGAAAGCGTGCTTCGGCACGATCGGCGTCATCGCGATAACCAACGGAGTCTCGCGATTAGCCTTGTCGTTGAATGTAAAGCGCACGCTGCGGTCGCCGGTCTTTTCCAGTTTGGCGACCATGCTCATGCGGGCGCTGTAGGGTGGCCGGCCTTTCTCGGTAAAGACGTCGTAGGTGAACAGCACGTCTTCCGCAGTCACCGGTTGGCCATCAGACCATTTGGCCCTCGGATCGAGGTGGAATTCGATGCTCTTGCGCTCCGGATCCATGTCGGCAGTGTCGGCAAGCAGGCCGTAAAGACTGAAAGCCTCATCGTCATTGCGCTGCATCAACGGCTCGAAGACGAGATTGCCGAAAATCCTGTCGATCATGCCGCGTGCCGTCGTGCGCAGGCTTTTCAGGATGAAAGGGTTGAGATTGTCGAAGCTGCCAACGACGCAATAGGTGATGCTGCCGCCCTTCGGCGCATCGGGATTGATGTAGTTGAAATGCGCATAGTCGGCCGGCAGCGCCGGCTCGCCCTGCATGGCGATCGCGTGTTTCGGCTCCGACAAGGCCGGCTGGGGCGAAAGGGTGATAATCGCGGCGATCAGCCAAACAAGAACGCGGCCCATGACCGTCTCCTTACCGGGTCGGCTTGATGATTCGGAGCGCACCCTAACATGAGCCGACCGCCTCCCGGCTAATCGCGAGCTCAAGAATTGCGGGCATCGGGCTGGATTCGGCACCGCTTGCAGTGTAACACGCCGTTCGAAGTCATTCTGTTGCCTCATTTCGACAACAGTTAGCTGGACCACACGGCGCGAAGAAGCCGGTCCCGGGATCATTTGAGAGGAAGTGCACGATATGACGAGCCTGAACAGCAACGCGTACCGCCTGTCGGTCATGGCCGCTGGCGTGGTCGGCTTTTTGGGCGCACAGCTTCCCGCTGCTCTTGCGCAGCAGCAACAGCAGATTCCGCAGGGCTGGTTCAAAGCCTGCACCAAGCAGGAAGACGTCGACATCTGCAATGTCCAGAACATCACCACCGCCGGCAACGGCCAGCTCGTCACCGGCGTCAGCCTGATCGAATTGAAGGGCAAGGTAAACCGCAAGGTGTTCCAGGTGACGGTTCCGAGCGGTCGCCTGATTCCTCCCGGCATTGGCCTCCAGATCGACACCGCGAAGGCGCAGAAGCTCGACTATGTGATCTGCTTCCCCGACCGCTGCGTGGCGGAAGTGCCGCTGACCGATCAGCTCATCAGTTCCTTCAAGAAGGGTTCGAACCTGACGCTGACCTCAGTCAATTTCCAGAACCAGCCGAACCCGATCAAGGTCGCTCTGACCGGCTTCAGCGGCGCCTTCGACGGGCCGCCGCTGCAGCAGTCGGACATCGAGGATCGGCAGAAGAAGCTTCAGGATTTCGTTGCCAAGAACAACCAGGACTTCGCCAAGAAGCTCAAGGAAGAACAGGACAAAGCGAAGACCGCCAACTGATTCCTGAGGCAAACAAGACAATTCCTCAAGCCAACAAAAAAGCGGGGTCATGCCCCGCTTTTTGTTCCGTCCGGCCTTTTCTTGATCCCATGAGGCCCGCAATCGCGTCAGGTCTCCGCGATTTTCGTCAGGTCTCCGTAATTTTCGTCAGGTCCCCGCAATTTTCGTCAGGTCAATGTCTTGACTGGCGTCTCGGCTCGTAGCGTCCGTCCGGCCTCTTGTCGAACATCTCGCCGATCTCCGGATGCCGCACCGGTTCGCCAGACCGGTCCTCGAGCAGGTTCTGCTCAGACACGTAGGCGATGTATTCCGTTTCCGAATTCTCGGCGAGCAAGTGGTAGAAGGGCTGGTCCTTGCGCGGCCGCACATCCGCTGGGATCGCCTCGTACCATTCGTCGGTATTGGCGAATTGCGGGTCGACATCGAAAATGATGCCGCGGAACGGAAACAGCCGGTGGCGGACCACCTGTCCGATCGAGAATTTGGCTGTTTTCATCATGGAACTCACCACTAAGTCCTAGAGTGCCGCGCCCTTGGAATGCGCAAAGACTCCCTAAGACCTTGAATTTACGCGTTACGCTTCAAAAAATCGAGCCCGACTTATGGCTGATACCTGACCTATTTGACGCAGACGCCGCATGATTTCAATGCCGAACGCTTGACGCCCCGCCAAGCTACGGGCCAGCCGGCCCTGTGCTAGCGCCGGATCTGTTTCCTTAAGCCGCCGGCGAGCGCTGCAAAACCACTGCCGGGCCGCAGCCCCTCGCGCATGAAAAAGGCGCGGAGCGGCGCGAATCCGCCGAGCACGCCAAGGCCAGCACTGCGCGCCATCTGTGCCGGCAGCATCTGCGAGAGCAGCGATTTGTTGAGCAGGTTGACCGCATTGCTGCGCGCCAGGATGTCGGGCCGGCGCTTGAAATCATAGGCTGCGAGGGCCTTGACGGCGCCCGGGTCATCCCTGTTTTTGCAAGCAATTCCAATCAGATCATCGATATCCCTGATACCAAGGTTGAGACCTTGTGCGCCGATCGGCGGAAACACATGGGCGGCTTCGCCGACAAGTGCGACCCGGTTGCGCGCGAAGCACCGCGGCGTCACGCCGGAAAGCTGGTAGATCTGCCGGCCGGGTTCGACGGAAACCCGGCCCAGCATCGATTGCATCCGCTGTTCGACGCGCATCGAAAGCGCCGCGTCGTCCAGTGCGGCGAGTTCCTTCGCCGTTTCCGGCTCTACCACCCAGACAAGGCTGGACCGGTTGCCGGGCAGGGGAACCTGGGTGAACGGGCCGGTCTCGGTGTGGAACTCGGTCGACGTGAAAGAGTGGTCGCTGCGGTGGCCGAAATTGAGAACCAATGCCGCCTGCGGATAGGACCGCGCCGACGTCGAGATGCCGGCAGCCTCGCGGGCCGGCGACAAACGGCCATCGGCAGCGACGGCCAGCGATGCCGTGATCTCGCTGCCGTCAGGCAGGATCGCATGCGCATGGTCGCCCTCGAGGCGCCAGGTCTCCACCATCGCTTTTCGCCATTCGATGCCGGAATGGGCGGCAACAACACTGGCAAGCGCGGGGTTGAGCGCACTATTGGGTAAATTCAGCCCAAACTGCTCCTCGCCGATTTCGCTGGCGCGGAAAATGACCACCGGGCTGCGGATCAGCCGGCTGGTTGCATCGACGATGCGCATCACCTTCAGCGGTGCGGCCTGGGACCTCACCGCATCGAGGACGCCCAACCGCTCGAGGATCTTCAGGGCCGGGTTCATCAGGGCCGTCGTGCGGCCGTCCTGGCCATTTGCCTCGGGTCCGACGAGCGTCACGGGAAAGCCGGCGTCTGCGAAACCAAGCGCTGCAATCAGCCCTGCCGGGCCACTGCCGGCCACCAGTATCCGTGCTGTTTCCCGACGGTCCAATTCGGCTTCCCGGTTGCGATGTGAGGCGGTCGGTCCGACCTGAGGAGCATATAGATCAGATCATGCGGCTTGATCAACGCGGCGATTCGGCCCATTCGACTGCCATGACCGCCGAAGACCATGATTTCAGTCATCTCGACCGTTTCGGCCGCGCAGCGGCGAGCGTCTCGCGCAATCCTCGACCGGCGGTGAACATCGTTTTGGGCGCAGCCGTCGTCCTGGCATGGCTGTTGCTCGGCGCCATGGCCATACGTGGCGCCGAAAGCCGGGTTCCGGGCGTGGATGCACCCGGCGACACGATGCTCAGGCACCTGCCGGGGCTGCCGCTGCCGGATCTTCTCGAGCGCTTCTTCAGCCTTTGTCTTGCACCTGCGCCGCTCGACGGCGGCGTCGGCGCGCAGGCCGGAGCGCTCATCGTCATGTGGTTCCTGATGGCGGTCGCCACCATGCTGCCTTCGGCGGCGCCGATGATCCGCACCTATTGCGAGATTGCCGATACCGCGCGGATCAAGGGCGAAGCGGTCGTCCATCCGCTGATCCTGGTCGCCGGTTACCTCAGCGTGTGGTTGGCTGCGTCGGCAGTGTTTGCGGCGCTGACGCTCATCGTTCACGCCTTCGCCTCATCTGTGCAGATGCTCGATCCGGTGGTCGGAGCGACAGGAGCGGCTGCGCTTCTGGTTGCTGGCCTCTATCAGTTCAGCGGCCTGAAGGAAGCCTGCCTGACAAAATGCAAAAGCCCGTTCTCGATCCTGTTTTCGAACTGGAGCGCGAGGCCCGGCCGCATTTTCCGGCTCGGCATGGAGCAGGGCGTCTGGTGCCTCGGCTGCTGCTGGGCGCTGATGCTGGTGATGTTCGCCGTCGGTGTGATGAACGTGTTCTGGTTGGCGTTGATCGGCCTGTTCACCTTGATCGAAAAACAGACGGCGGGCAGGCTGCCAACCCGGGTCGCCGGTGCGATACTGCTTGTCTGGGCAACCGCCCTGCTAGTAGTCTCGGCATAGGGAGAGAATTCTATGGCGGATCAAGGCTGGGCAATGAAAGGAGAGTTGGTGCTCTCCTGCAATTGCACGGTTTTTTGTCCTTGCGTGCTCTCTCTCGGCAGTCATCCGCCGACCGAGGGCTATTGCCAGACCTGGGCGGGGTTCCGCATCGATGCCGGCCATTTCGGCGAGGTCGAGCTGTCCGGCCTCAATCTTGGGCTGGTCATGGAAATCCCCGGCTATATGAGCCGCGGCAACTGGACCGCCGGACTGTTCATCGACAAGCGCGCCTCCGTCTACGCGGTAAAGGCGCTGACCAGGATTTTCACCGGCAAGGCTGGCGGGACCACCTCGCTGCTCTCCATCCTGGTCGGAAAGTTCCTCGGCGTCGAGCAGGCGCCGATCACCTATGAGACGCGCGACAGGACCCGAATCTTCCAGATCCCGAAGATCATCGATGGAGCCGTAACGCCGATTTCCGGCAAGGACCGCGACAAGGATACGGTGATCAGCAATTCGGAGTACTGGATCGCACCGGAAATCATCGTCGCCAGGTCCGACAAGAGCAAGATGCGGGCCTTCGGCCGCAACTGGAATTTTGCCGGCCGCTCGGCCGAAATCTGCAAGCTGGACTGGCGGGGCCCGTGAGCAAAAAAGCAACGGCCAGAAAAATCACGGCCGGAAAAATCACGGCCAGGAAAATCGCCGACAAGATTCCGAGGCCGAAGAAGAAAGTCACATGGCCGCAGGCGCGCGCGTTTTCGGTGCATCTGCTGACCGCATCAGGCTCGTTCCTGGCGTTCCTGTCGCTGGTGGCGGCGAGCGAGCAGCGCTGGACGGCGATGTTCTGGTGGCTGGGGCTGGCGCTGTTCGTCGACGGCATCGACGGGCCTATCGCAAGGAAGCTCGAGGTCAAGGAAATCCTGCCGACGTGGTCGGGCGAACTCCTCGACAACATCATCGATTACGTCACCTATGTGCTGATACCGGCCTTCGCGCTTTACCAGCGCGGCTTCATGGGCGAGGGCCTGTCGTTCCTGTCGGCGGCGATCATCGTCGTGTCGAGCGCGATCTACTATGCCGATACCGGGATGAAGACCAAGGAGAATTTCTTCAAGGGGTTTCCCGTGGTCTGGAACATGGTGGTGTTCACGCTGTTCGTCATCGAGCCGGGACAATGGGTTTCCTTCGCCGTGGTCGTGGTGGCCGGCATCCTGACCTTTGTGCCGATCAATTTCATCCACCCGGTGCGGGTGGCGCGGCTGCGGCCGATCAACCTTGGCATGACGCTGCTATGGTGCGCTTTCGGAGCGCTGGCGCTGGCGCAGGCAGCTCTTGCCGCCTTCTACGACCAGATCGGCGTCCTGGGCGAGCAGGTGAGTGTCTTCACCAAGATCGGCATCACGGTCACCGGACTTTACCTCGCATGCATCGGCGGTATCATGCAGCTCTTTCCAACGCTCGGCGCCAAGAAAACCTGATCCCATAGAGTCTGGTCCCAAGAGAGCCTCATCAATGTCCAAAGCAATACGCATCCACGCCCATGGCGGTCCGGAGGTCCTGACCTATGAGGACGCCGATCCGGGCCAACCCGGCTCGGGGCAAATCTTGGTCAGGCACACGGCGATCGGCCTCAATTTCATCGACGTCTATCATCGCTCCGGCCTTTACCCGCCGCCAGGCGGTTTCCCGCTGATACCCGGCGGCGAGGCGGCCGGGGTGGTGGTGGAAGTGGGCGCGGACGTCGACTGGCTGAAGCCGGGCGATCGCATCGCCTACGCCGTGACGACTGGCGCCTACGCCGAACAACGCGTGATCGCCGCCGATCGCGTCGTCAAGGTGCCGGACGGCATCAGCGACGAACAGGCGGCCGCCATGATGCTGAAAGGGATGACGGCGGAATATCTGCTGCGCCGTACCTTCGAGGTGAAGGCGGGCGACACGATCCTGTTTCACGCGGCGGCCGGCGGCGTCGGGCTGATCCTCGGCCAATGCGCCAAGCATCTCGGCGCAACCGTGATCGGCACCGCCAGCTCCGCCGACAAGATCGAGCTCGCCAAGGCGCATGGCTTCGACCACGTCATCAACTACCGCGAGCAGGACTTCGTCGCCGGCGTCCTCGCCATCACCGGCGGCAAGAAGTGCGACGTCGTCTATGATTCGGTCGGCAACGACACCTTTCCGGCTTCGCTCGACTGCCTGAAGCCGCTCGGCATGTTCGCCAGCTTCGGCCAATCGTCGGGACCGGTCCCGCCGTTCAGCATGTCCTTGCTGGCGCAGAAAGGTTCGCTGTTTGCAACCCGTCCAACACTGTTCGTCTACAACGCCAGGCGCGAAGACCTGGAGGCGTCCGCCGCCGCGCTGTTCGAAATCGTGCTCAGCGGCGCGGTCAAGATCAAGATCAATCAGCGCTACGCGCTCCAGGACGCCGGCAGGGCGCATTCCGACCTCGAAGGCCGCAGGACGACCGGGACAACCATTTTTGTCCCCTGAGCCTTGCCATCGCTTGGAGCGACCTGCGTCCACTTGGACGCACAAAAGCACGCTCTGACATTTTGAATCTGCGCATCGTGCTTTCCGAAAATCGATTTCGATTTTCGGGCCGATGCGTTAGGTTTCCGCTGAAATTCTTGAAGCTCTTTCAAGACGGGTGCCGCTTTGCGACGACAGCAGGCCACGCATACCATGCCTGCAAACCAGATGGGAGGCACTGTGAGTGCAAATCAGGACGACGCCAACCTGCTTGAGGTTCGTGGCCTTACCAAGACGTTCGGCACACTGACAGCGTGCGACCATATCGATCTCATCGTCGCAAAAGGCGAAATCCATGCGTTGCTCGGCGAGAACGGCGCCGGCAAGTCGACGCTCGTCAAAATGCTGTTCGGAACGCTGGAGCCCAATTCGGGCGAGATTTTCTGGAACGGCCAGGCGGTCACGATCACCAATCCCGGCTTTGCGAAGAAGCTTGGCATCGGCATGGTGTTCCAGCATTTTTCGCTGTTCGAGGCACTGACGGCGGCCGAAAACATCGCGCTGTCGCTGGACGACGGTTCGCCGATCAGCACGATCGCCGCGAAGGCGAGGGCGCTTTCCTATAGCTACGGCCTGCCGCTCGATCCGCAATCGCTGGTCGGCGACCTCTCGGTCGGTGAGCGCCAGCGTATCGAGATCATCCGCTGTCTGCTGCAGACGCCGCAGCTCATCATCCTCGACGAGCCGACCTCGGTGCTGACGCCGCAGGAAGCCGACAAGCTGTTCGAGACGCTCGAACGGCTGCGCTCGGAAGGAAAGTCCATCCTCTACATTTCGCACCGGCTGGAAGAGGTCAAGCGTATCTGCGACCGCGCTACCGTGCTGCGCCACGGCAAGGTCGTTGGCCATTGCAATCCGCGCAAGGAAACCGCGGCATCGCTGGCGCGCATGATGGTCGGCAACGACGTGCAGGCCGTGGTGCGCGCGCCGGCCCAGGGTATAGAGACTGCGCAGCCGCTGCTTGAAATCCGCGCCCTCAGCCGCAAGCCCGCAACGCCGTTCTCGATCCCGCTCAGAAACATCAACCTGGCCGTACGCGCCGGCGAAGTGATCGGCATTGCAGGCGTCGCCGGCAACGGCCAGGGCGAGTTCTTCGAATCCGTTTCCGGTGAGGTGCCGCAGCAGGATGCCGCCTCGGTGCGTATCCGCGGCAAGGACGCCGGCCACCTCAGCATCACCGGCAGACGGCTGATGGGCGCTGCCTTCGTGCCGGAAGAGCGGCTCGGCCACGGTGCAGCACCGCGCATGAAGCTTTCGGAAAACCTGCTGCTGTCGCGCCATGCCACCGACGGCAAGGTTTTTGTCGGCGCCGGCGGAATGGTCAAAAGCGATGCGATCTATGCAGCTGCCCAACGCATCATCAAGGCGATGGATGTGCGCAAGAGCGCTGCGGACCCGGAGGCGGCAGCGCTTTCAGGCGGCAACCTGCAGAAATTCATCGTCGGCCGCGAACTCGACCGCAGGCCAAGCGTCATGGTCGTCAATCAGCCGACCTGGGGCGTCGACGCCGGTGCGGCCGCCCATATCAGGCAGACGCTTATCGAATTGGCGCGCAGCGGCTCGGCAGTGCTGGTCATCAGCCAGGATCTCGACGAATTGTTCGAGATATCCGACGCGATCGCGGTGATGCACAATGGCGAGTTGTCGAAGCCTTTGCCGATCGCCGAGGCGACGTTCGAAAAGATCGGACTGCTGATGGGCGGGGCCGAGCCGGGCCACGCCGAACACGCTCTGGAGACGTCATGATGCGCCTCGAACTCGTCAAACGGCCGCAGCGCTCGATGCTGTTCTCGGCGCTGTCGCCCTTCATTGCATTCGTGCTGACGATCATTGCCGGCGCCATCCTGTTCGCGCTGCTTGGCGTCAATCCCTTGAAGGCGTTCCAGATCTACTTCCTCGAGCCTGTCAGTCAGGTCTGGCAGCTGCATGAGCTGGCGATCAAGGCGGCACCGCTCATCCTGATCGGGGTCGGCCTGTCGGTTTGCTACAGAGCCAACATCTGGAACATCGGCGCGGAAGGCCAGTTCATCCTGGGCGGCATCGTCGGATCGAGCATTCCGGTGCTGTTTCCGCAGTTTGAAGGGCCGCTGGTGCTGCCGCTGATGCTGCTGTTCGGCATGGTCGGCGGTGCCGCCTACGCCGCCATTCCCGCCCTGCTCAAGGCGCGCTTCAACACCAACGAGATCCTGACCAGCCTGATGCTGGTCTATGTCGCGCAGCTGTTCCTCGACTGGCTGGTGCGCGGGCCGTGGCGCGATCCGAAGGGTTTCAATTTCCCGCAGACGATACAGTTCAACGACTCGGCGATATTGCCGGAACTGATGCCGGCCTCCGGCCGCGCCAATTGGGGTTTCGTGTTCGCGCTGGTCGCGGCGGTGCTGGTCTGGATCCTGATGAGCCGCATGCTGAAAGGCTTTGAGGTCCGCGTGCTCGGCTCAAGCCCCAGGGCAGGGCGCTTCGCCGGCTTCGGCATCCACCGGATGGTGTTCTTCGCCTTCATGCTGTCGGGGGCACTGGCCGGACTTGCCGGCATCTCGGAAGTCTCCGGCGCCATCGGCCAGCTGCAGCCGGTGATTTCGCCCGGCTACGGCTTTGCCGCCATCATCGTGGCGTTCCTCGGCCGGCTCAATCCATTAGGCATTGTCGCGGCGGGCCTGGTGCTGGCGCTGACCTATCTTGGCGGCGAGGCGGTGCAAAGCGCGCTCGGCATCTCCGACAAGGTGGCGCGCGTGTTCCAGGGCATGCTCCTGTTCTTCGTGCTCGGCTGCGACACGCTCATTCACTACCGCATTCGTCTGATCGGCCTGGCTGCGCCGACGCTTGAAGCCGCGCCGAAGCTGGAGGAGGCCCGCTGATGGACATCACCGTCAACATTCTTTTGACCATCGCAACCGCGGCGACGCCTTTGCTGATCGCGGCGATCGGCGAGCTGGTGGTCGAACGTTCCGGCGTGCTCAATCTCGGCGTCGAAGGCATGATGATCATGGGGGCGGTCGGCGGTTTCGGCGCCGGCTATCTCACCGGATCGCCATGGATCGGGTTGTTGGCGGCGATCGCCCTGGGTGCGGTGTTTTCACTGCTGTTCGCCGTCATGACCTTGTCGCTGGCCACTAACCAGGTGGCGACCGGCCTGTCGCTGACACTGCTCGGCCTGGGGCTTTCCGGCATGATTGGCACCAGCTTTGTCGGCCAGCCCGGCGCGAGGCTGCCAAACCTCGACATTCCCGGCCTGACGGCGATGCCCGTCATCGGCAGGTTGTTGTTCGGCCAGGACCCGATCTTCTACATCTCGATTGCATTGACCGCCGCCGTCATGTGGTTCCTGTTCAAGACCCGCACCGGGCTGACGCTGCGCTCGATCGGCGACAGCCACACATCGGCCCATGCACTTGGCATCAAGGTCATCCGCTACCGCTATCTGGCAGTGATCTTCGGCGGCGCCTGTGCGGGCCTTGCCGGGGGCCACCTGTCGCTGGTCTATACGCCGCAATGGGTGGAGAACATGACCGCCGGGCGCGGCTGGATTGCGCTGGCGCTGGTCGTGTTCGCATCATGGCGGCCATGGCGCGTGCTGGCGGGCGCCTATATCTTCGGCGCGGTCTGGATCGGCCAGCTTCATGCACAGGCTTTCGGCATTCCGGTTCCCTCGCAACTGCTTTCTTCGTTGCCCTATCTGGCAACCATCGTGGTTCTCGTTCTAATCTCGCGCAACAAGCGTTTGACGATGATGAACACACCGGCTTCCTTGGGGCAGCCATTCGTTCCGGATCGCTGACGATAGAAAAGACAAACGGGAAGCTCCAGGGCTTAACTCAGAGAGGTAACACGATGAAAAAACTGCTTATTGCGCTGATGACCGCGGCGGCGGCATTGTCGCTGGCGGCGACCGCCGAAGCGCAGGAAAAGCTGAAAGCCTGTTGGGTCTATACCGGCCCGATCGGTGATTTCGGCTATTCGTACCAGCATGACCAGGGCCGCCTGGACGTGGAGAAGGCGCTCGGCGACAAGGTCGAGACCGCTTATCTGGAGAACGTCTCCGAGGGTCCCGATGCCGATCGTGCCTTCGAGCGCCTGGCGCGCGAAGGGTGCAAGATCATTTTCGGTACGTCCTTCGGCTTCATGGACCCCGAAGTGAAGGTCGCCAAGAAATTCCCCGACGTGATGTTCGAACACGCGACCGGCTACAAGACATCAGAAAATCTCGGCATCTACAACGCACGCTTCTACGAAGGCCGCTACATCCTCGGCCAGATCGCCGCCAAGCAATCGAAGTCGGGCGTCGCCGGCTACATCGTTTCGTTCCCGATTCCCGAAGTGGTGATGGGTATCAATTCCTTCATGCTCGGCGCCCAGTCGATCAAGCCGGATTTCAAGGCGAAGATCGTCTGGATCAATTCATGGTTCGATCCGGGCAAGGAAGCCGATGCCGCCAAGGCTCTGTTCGACCAGGGCGCCGACATCATCGTCCAGCACACCGACTCGACCGCTGCCCTGCAAGTCGCCGAAGAGCGCGGACTGCAGGGCTTCGGCCAGTCTTCGGACATGATCAAGTTCGCCCCCAAGGCGCAGTTGACCTCGATCGTCGACGATTGGGGCCCGTACTATATCGGCCGGGTGAAGGCCGCGCTCGACGGCACATGGAAACCCGGCAATGTCTGGCTGGGCATCAAGGACGGCGCCGTTAAAATGGCCCCTTACACCAACATGCCCGACGACGTGAAGGCGATGGCGGAAGCCACCGAGAAGAAGATCGTCGAAGGATGGAACCCGTTCACCGGCCCGATCGCCAAGCAGGACGGCACGCCGTGGCTGAAGGAAGGCGAAGTCGCCGACGACCCGACGCTGCTCGGCATGAACTTCTACGTCAAGGGCGTCGACGACAAGCTGCCGCAGTAAGCGCAAGATGGGCCAAAATCTTGACAGGAAGGGCGCCGCGCGGCGCCCTTTCGTTTAGCAAGAGCCCGAAATAGGGATCGATTTCGGGAAGGGTCATGCGCAAAATCAGGTGTTATGTTATGCGGCGTCCTTTGCCGCCCGAAAGGACGCGGCGCCGTAGGGCGAGATGCGGTCAGACCGCTGAGCCGTAAAGATCGTAGGCGTCGGCACGGTCGATCTTGACGGTGACGACATCGCCGGCGCGCAACGGACGCCGCGACTGGATATGCACCGAGCCGTCGATTTCGGGTGCGTCGTATCTGGTGCGGCCCTTCGCCGAGGTGCCATGCGCCTCGTCGATCAGCACTGGCAGACGCTTGCCGACCTTCCTGGCGAGTTGCGTTGCCGAGATCTTCTGCTGGCGCTGCATGAAACGGTGCCAGCGCGCCTCCTTGATCTCCTGCGGTACCTGTTCGAGGCCGAGGTCGTTGGAGCGGGCGCCCCTGACCGGCTCGTATTTGAAGCAGCCGGCGCGGTCGATCCTGGCTTCGTCCAGCCAGTCGAGCAGCATCTCGAAATCGTCGTCCGTCTCGCCGGGGAAGCCGACGATGAAGGTGGAGCGGATCGCCAGATCCGGACAGATTTCGCGCCAGCCGCGAATGCGGTCGAGCGTCTTTTCGCCATGGGCGGGCCGACGCATGTTCTTCAGCACTCGCGGCGAGGCGTGCTGGAAAGGAATGTCGAGGTAGGGAAGGATCGTTCCTTCGGCCATCAGCGGGATGACATCGGCGACATGCGGGTAGGGATAGACGTAGTGCATGCGTACCCAGACGCCGAGCTTGCCGAGTTCCTCCGACAGATCGAGGAATTTGGCCCGCACTTCGCGATCGCCGAACATGCTGGTCTGGTATTTGATGTCGATGCCGTAGGCGCTGGTGTCCTGCGAGATCACCAGGATTTCCTTGACGCCGGCCTTGGCCAGTTTCTCGGCCTCGCGCAGCACGTCGGCCGCCGGCCGCGAAACGAGATCGCCGCGCAACGCCGGGATGATGCAGAACGTGCAGCGGTTGTTGCAGCCCTCCGAAATCTTGAGATAGGCATAGTGGCGCGGCGTGAGCTTGACGCCTTGCGGCGGCAACAGATCGACATAGGGATCGTGGCTCGGGGGCGCGGCCTCATGCACTGCGGCCATCACGCTCTCGTAGGCCTGCGGACCGGTGATGGCGAGAACGTTGGGATGTTTTTCGCGGATGACGTCCGGTTCGGCGCCGAGACAGCCGGTGACGATGACCCTGCCGTTCTCCGAAAGGGCGGAGCCGATGGCATTGAGCGATTCATCGCGAGCCGAATCGAGAAAGCCGCAGGTGTTGACGACGACAAGATCGGCGCCGTCATGCTTGCGCGCGATCTCATAGCCCTCGGCGCGCAGGCGGGTGATGATGCGCTCCGAGTCCACGAGGGCTTTGGGGCATCCAAGGCTGACGAAACTGACGCGAGGGGCAGACATTTGCGGTTTCCAATGGACGCGGGCCGGAAACCCTTAGGCCCGGCCCGGAAGTCTCGATGCATGTTGATCTTTTGAACTTTCGCAGAAGCTCAATTCGCACGGCGCAATAGCATAGTTCCGCAATCAGGCAAACCGAGGAATGGCTTGGCGCCTCGGGCGGGCCTGCACTGCTAAGACCGGCACTGCTCAGGTTTCAATGACCGCCCGGCCCGAACCAGGGCGCCAGGAACGCAAACTGTTCGGGCCACTGCTGCACAGCACCATCCAGAAGCATCTTCACGGCGACATAGAAAATGATCACCAGGCCGATATAGGCGATCCAGCGGTACTTATGCAGGAGGCGAGCGACAAACGAAGCGGCGAAGCCCATCAGCGCAATCGACAGCGCCAAGCCGATGATCAGGACCGTCGGATGGTCCATCGCCGCGCCGGCGACTGCAAGGACGTTGTCGAGAGACATCGAAACGTCGGCAATGACGATCTGCCAGGCTGCCTGAGCGAAGGTCTTGCGCGGCCCCTTGCCGCCAATCGTCCCGCTTTTGTCGTAATCGACATTCGACAACGCTTCCGTCGCGTCATGTTCCTGCTCGTAGCTGACACGCAACTCGCGCCACATCTTCCAGCACACCCAAAGCAGCAGCAGGCCGCCGGCTATGAGGAGAATGGGGCCGATGGTGAGAAGCCACTGGGTGATCAGAGCGAAGAAGATGCGAAGCACGGTGGCCGCCGCAATGCCGACGAGAATCGCCTTCTTGCGCTGATCCGACGGCAGGCCCGCCGCAGCAAGGCCGATGACGATGGCATTGTCGCCGGCAAGCACAAGGTCGATGGCAATGACCTGGAGCAGGGCCGCGAGGCCGGCGGCGGTAAAAATTTCCATCAGCTGGAATTTCCTTGCTTGGTCGCCAATCGTTCGTGCCCGGACGCCCTAACGTGTATGGTTCCCGTGCGTCAAGGCTCCATGGCGATAAAGACGGCAAACTGCCTATCGCGGGCGACATCGCCAGCAGCCGGTGAAAGCTGCCAATCGAACGGCGCCCCGGTCGTCAAGACGCATTGCACCGCAGACGCCCGCTCACAGTGCAGGCCCCAAACGAGGGTTGGAGCACAGAGGACAGGGTTGAAGCCCGCCGCCAGCGCAATAGATTTTGGGGACCGAAGGGCACGATGCCTAAAGTTCCTCACAGGAGAGGCTCGTGACGTCCGACAACACACCCGTCCCTTCCGGGGCACCAATCCTTTCCGGGGCAATCGGGGAGTACCGCGAGTTCGATCCTGCGGCCGCACTCGACGGGCATTTCCAGTGTGCCTGGTCCAATACATTGCGCCCGGACGCGGCGAGCCTGTCGGCCGTGGTCCCCGACGGCTGCGTCGACATCACCTGGATCGACGGCGATCTGGTCGTGGCGGGCCCCGACGTGGCCGTTGCCCTCTCTACTCTGACACCTGGCTCTACGGTGATCGGCGCCCGCTTCCGACCGGGTGCGGCAAGCCGATGGCTCGGCCTGCCGATGTCGGAAATCGTCGGCGGCCGGGTGGCGCTCAGCCACTTCTGGGGAGCGCTTGCGCGCGAAATCGCCGAAAAAATTGGCGAGGCGTCCTCGACGATAGAGCGGATGCGGGCGATGCAAGCGGCACTCTGCAGGCTTGCGCCGGATGTCGAGCCGCCGCCTGCGGACATGGGATTTGCCTTCAACGCGCTGAAAACCGAATCCGCCGGTCCGGGCATGGCGGTGATCCTCGACCGGCTCGACGTCAGCCCGCGAACGCTTCGCCGCCGCTGCCGGGAGGCTTTCGGCTATGGCCCGAAGACGCTCGACCGCATCCTCCGCTTCCAGCGGTTCCTGAACCTGGCGCGGCAGTCCACCGAGCCGCGCCTGGCCGATCTTGCGTTCGAAGCGGGTTATTCCGACCAGGCGCATCTGACGCGCGAGGTGCGGCGCCTGTCGGGCTTCTCGCCGGCGACGGTTCTGCGACAGTTCGGCGCCTGAGCTGGCCGTTTCGTTCAATACGCCACCGCCAACGCCGCCTAGTCTGCCTTGGTTGAAAGGAGGCAGATATGACGATCTACAAATCCCGCATCATCACCGCGTCCATCGACCGGGACTGGCGCGAAGTCTATGACTTCGCCTCCATCCCTGAGAATTTCCAGCGCTGGGCGGCAGGCCTCGGCAGGCGCTTCGAAAGATCGGGCGAGGAATGGACTGCGGAGGACCCCGACGGCCGGCCCATCCGCATCCGCTTCTCCCGGCCGAACGAATACGGCGTCCTCGATCACATCGTCTTTGCCGATGACAAGGAAA
Organism: Mesorhizobium sp. WSM4845; assembly: GCF_055811455.1. Taxonomy (NCBI): domain Bacteria; kingdom Pseudomonadati; phylum Pseudomonadota; class Alphaproteobacteria; order Hyphomicrobiales; family Phyllobacteriaceae; genus Mesorhizobium; species Mesorhizobium sp. WSM4845. The sequence continues at coordinate 68,210 of NZ_JBVVQA010000019.1, read as the reverse complement.
CCCGCAATGCGGTGCGCGTGGTTCCTAACGGGACCGGCGCGGAGGTCATGTTCGTGCTGTTGAGGACGCCGGACATGACGGACAAGATATTCGCTGCCGACGCCGAGGCCGTGCAGCGCGACCTCAACAGCCTGAAGGCAATGCTCGAGCGCTGAGCATCCAAAAACCGCGAAAGGAGAAGATCATGGCCAAATCCAGCAACGACAAGCGCATCGATTATGTCGAGTTTTTCGTCGGCGACATTGCGCGCTCGCGCGACTTCTATGGAAAGGCCTTCGGCTGGTCCTTCAAGGACTACGGGCCGAGCTATTGCGAGTTCAATGACGGCCGCCTGACCGGCGGCTTCGCTCTCGGCGGCCAGGGCAAGGCGGCAAGCGGGCCGCTGGTGATCCTTTATGCCGACAAGCTCGACGAGACCCAGCGCCATGTCGAGGAGGCCGGCGGAAAGATCGTCAAGCCCGCCTATTCCTTCCCGGGCGGCCGCCGCTTCCACTTCTCCGATCCGGACGGCTACGAACTGGCGGTGTGGTCGGATACGTGAAGAAGGTGAGGGGGCGCCGAGCCGAGCCCGGCCGACTGGTTTAGGCGGGCCGCTCCCGGCGCCAGGAGCCGAGATAACACTGACCGGGCGAGCCACCGGTTGCGCGACTGGTGTCCCTGCGCTGAACCGCTTTGGAGATGCCTGCCGCTGCTGTTGTAACAAATTGTTCTTGCATCGTATAAGGCTGGCCTGAGGACCATCTCATACCAAACGGCGCATGACGGAACCGACACGAACGACAATACGGCAAAGGCTGTATGCTTTTTTGATTGCAGGCCTGGGCGGGCTGGCCGCATCGGCAATCTCGTTTTCAATGACGCTCTACGAAGCTGCCCATCCGCCAAAGGTGCCGGTTGTGCAGGCAGGCCAGCAAATCGATGCCGGTCGCTGGTTTGTGACCTTGCGAACGGCACGTGTCGGAACCGTGTCGCCGACAGGCGTTCCCCCATCGCGGCCCGTGCAGCTTGTGATGGTGGATATGGAGGTGGTGAACCGTTCCGCCACCCCTAACAACGTGCTCCATCGCGTCGTCACGCTCAGCGCGCCGGCGCAAAAGCTGCCGATGCCAACGGCTTATCTCGATCGTGACAAGTATCTGGCGGGATATTTCAATCCCAACATGCCGGAACGCCTGACCATGGCCTGGGAGTGGCCGGCCGGTGTGCCCGTGCCCGACAAGGTGACGATCACCGTCACCGGCCAGATCTACAAATTGCGCGACAATGTCTACGGCGCAAGCGGGTGGTTCGAACGTGATCCCGTTGCGACGGTCGACCTGCCGGTGGAGAAGGCGCCATGATGCGCATGGTGCGTTCGGCGCTGGCGCTGCTGTTGGCTGCCGCCGTGCTCTTCGGCATGCAGCACACGCGCCCGCTGTACAGCGACATTACATCGCCGATAGTCGCTTCGGGCGGCATGAACAAGCGTGTGGAGGCCCGCGCCTTCGCGCTTTCGCTGGACAGCGCCAGGGTGGCGCGTGTGCTCAACGTCGAGACCTTCGGCAAGTCAAAGACCTACACGAGTTCCGGCGTATGGGTTGTCGTCGAAGGCGAGGCCGAGGCGAAATTCAAAACCCTGGGTCTCACATCGGGCGAGTGGCTGAGCCGCAGCGGCATCCGTTATGTCCTGACCGACCGCTTGTGGGCGACGATCGAAATGATGCCGGGCGATGTCTACCAGCCCGGGCTGCCACGCCGGGTCCTTCTGGTCTTCGAAGTGCCGGAGGATGCCGTCGCCGGCGGCACCGTCGTGGTCGCACCCACAAAATTGCTGCCGCTCGACGACGAGATCCGCATCGCCACGAATGTTTCCGGCAAGGACATCGAGCCGGCCATCATCATACGCCGCAACGAAGAAAGGCCGCCATGGACAGTTCTCCCGCAAAGGTGACGTCAACGCGGCGAGGCTACTGGCTGAGCATGATGGCGCTGGTGGTCGCACTGCCTGCCGCGCTGGCCGTGCAGACGTGGGGAAGCATCAAGAACTGGCGCTCCCAACATCTGCGCCAGCCGCTATCTGCGAGCCTGAGACAGCCGATCGATTATGCCGGCGCCAGCTGGACCGTGACACGCTTCACCAGACTGGCAGGCAGCGCGGGCAGCGCCGTCGTGCTTGCCGAATTCGAAGCTCTCGCTGCTGACCCGAAAGCGCTCGGCTCGGTACCTTGCGAGGTGCGGCTTTCCGATGGCAGCAGTCGCGAATGGCGGCCAACCCTGTTTGCCGATCCGGTGGTCAGGAAGCAGTATCCGGAGGCCGAGCAACGGTCCCGGTGCGGCGGCATGGCATTCGCGACGACGGAGCCCGGCAAACCGGCACGGATGGCTGCCAGCTTTTCGATCCCACCTGCGGCGAGCAGCCTCACGCTGTCGATTGCCCTCTACTCGGCGTTGCCGAGTTATCTCAGCGTCAGCGAGCCGCGGTCCTGACGCCATTCGCTGCGCCAGCCATGGCGACCGCGGTCTCGAGCACGGCTGCAAGCAGCGCGACCCGGACCGGGTCGAGCAGGATTCCTCCGTCGAGTTCGCTTGGGCTGCCGATGAACAGGCTGATGGCATCGGCGAAGATCTGCCAGGTCCCGAGATCGTGCGCTCCGATCAGCCTCGTCAGGCCATACCATGTCCAGGCGCCGGCCCAGGAGATGGCCTGATAGGCGATGACGAAGGTGACAAGCGTGGCCAGGCCGGCACTGAGCGTCAGCTTGACGCAAGTCCAGACCGGCGAATAGCGGCTGCGGTAACCGCCAACGAAGTGAGACGCGAAATCCTTCAGCCACTTCTGCCAGGAGGTCGCTCGGGATGGCGCACGACCGGGAGCGGCCGGCGCGGAAAGCTCATAGCCGTTGATGATCGCCGCCATCACCAGCCAGACAATCGGCAGCAACGCGAAAAAGAATAGATTCTGAAGCTGCTCGCCGAAGGGAAGCGGCCGGAATTCAACGGGAACGAACTGGCCGGCTGCGACCGCCTGACTTACCGGCGCATGCAAATCGAGGCTGAGCTGTTGCAGCGCGGCGCCTGCGCCAAGCCAGCGGATCAACTGGTCCTTCCATACGCCGAGCGCGTAGAGGCCGATGAAGACCCAGGTTGCGTCCGTCGCCACGATCAGCAGCCGCCAGTAAGGGTGGGACGCGCGCGCGTTCAGTCGCTTGGCGGCAAAACGCACCAGCCAGCATACGACGATCGACAGGACCACGCCGCTTGACTGAAGAATGGCGAAGATGTCGACGCTCTTGCCGAAATCGGCCTGGGCGAGCGCCATGCGCGAATATTCGCGAACCGTATCGCCAAGAAAACCCCAGGCGGCATAATAGGCGAAGAACGGCAGGATCGCAGCGGCGGTAATCGCCAGGACCGGCTCGCGCTTTGTTTCGTCCACTGCCTTTTTGGCTTTTTGCCTCAGTGCCGCCACCGCCGGCATATGCGGCCGGAGCACCACGAACATCACGACCAGCACCGTCAGCTTGGCGAGGACCACCAGCGACAGCATGACCATTCCGCCCAGCGGGAATTGGAGGCCGATCGTCACGGCGCCCTGAAGCAGCAGACCACGAGCGATCATACCCAGGCAGCCGACAAGCAATAGCTGCGGCCAGCACTGGACAAGCAATCTCGCGGTTAAGGCAAGCGGCCGATATATGTCCTCAATTGCCGTGGTCATCGCGTCGGTTTCGTAGTCCGATCCTGGACTTCAACAGTTTGTTTCACCAAACGGTCCGCCTTCAGACCGTTGCGATCAAATCAAACCACCTGGGGTTGAATACGATCGGAGGGTCTCGCAAGTTTACCTGATCCGCCTTGCAGGCGATGGCAGCTGCGGTTCAACCATGGCATTCGCGTCCGTCAAATCCGTTTCACAGCGCAGCCATGCTCGGCCAAGTTGTTTCCGGGCGATCGGGGATCCCCGTCATCGTCCAAATCAATTCATCAATTCGCCAAAACCCTTTGGAATCACGTGGAAGTCGAACCTGGCTCTTAACTGCGTTGAGTTATTGCCATGCCCCGTGCGCAGTCAATAGCTTGTGCTTTTCGAAGATCGCCAGTTTCTGCGGATAAGTGATCCGCACCTTGGCGTTGCACCCGTCGCATCTGAAGTGGGCGATCGTTTTCAGCGCAGAGCCCTTCCTTACCGCCGGATGCGAGCAATCCGGACAAGCGAATGTGAGGGCAACATCAGACAGGTCTTCGGCCAAACCCATTTCCATCTCCTTCGCAAGCGCTGTGGCTACACTCTGGCGAGACTCAAAAGGCAATTACGATGCCAATCCGGCTGTGCCAAAGCGGGACTGGAACGATTCGTCAGGGAAAGCCGCCAAGCTAGCGCGCCTGTTCTGCGCCCTTTGAACGACGAAGCGACCTGACCTCCTCCAGCAGTTCGCGCTCACTAGTCGTAATGTTTCGGAAGATTGCGACAATCATCACCGCCAAGGCTTCGGCATCCCGGCTCAAAGGGTCGATGTGTTCATCTGCGCAAACCTGATCGTACACGCGTTCACAAATAGCCAGATCGTGAGGGCTGAGGCGGGTGCGATTGAAACGCCGGTGCGGCATTGCGAACCTTCGAGGCTCGCTGCCCGTGCAAAAGAAGCGGGCCTTTGCACAAACGCGAACCGTCGAGTGGTTGTTCCCGGCTGCAAGCTTCTGTTGCACCGACCACCGGCAGGATCCGCATCTCGCCTCCACGCAATTACGCCAACGTGCGTCGTGGGATGGCGTATAAATCCGTCTGTGGTCGTCATTTGACGACTGTTCAAAGCGGTATCCGTTGAGCATTCTCAGCGCCAAGCGCGGGGGCGGAGATGTTTTTCAAACAGAATCCACAGAATTCAATGGATCATCTAACAGACGATCCCATTATCCGCTGCGATATCGCAGATCGGATATTAAAGGCCGCCGAGAGCGATGGGAATCTGCCGATTGCGTGGCGCGTGAACAGATCGCCGCAAGTTGCAGAAAAAACCCGTCAAACCCGCGCGTCTCCTGGTCCAATGCATGTTGCCCAAAAGCATGCCCTCGGGGCCGGACACGAGGGTGCGCAGCCGAGCGGCCGGCGCCGCTTGGGGGGCGTGGGGTAAGAACGCTCGACGGCGCCGGCCAGGCGGATTGGGGGTCCGCCGCCGTTGGATAGTACCGATTTTGGCAAATCAAGTAATTCCGTTATCGCGGAATGTCACGAGCCGGTCGACAACGCTCAGTCCTTTGCATCGTCATCGTCTTGCACAGAGCCATCGTTTTCATCTGCCGGGCCTTCAAACCCGGCCAGCTGCCGGTCGGCCACTTCTTTGGCGAGGCCTACCAAGGCGTCGACCTCTTGCATCTGGTCCACATGACCGGCATTGGCGACGTGTTTGCGGATCCTCTTCAGTTGGTCGGAGGTTCGTCGCAACGTTTGCGCGATTGACAGCTTCTTGGCCACGCCTGCATCTCCTGCATCCCAACCAACCATCCAGACGAGCAAGCGTTCCGGCGGGAAGGCTTTTGCGGCAAAAAAGTCGATACTCCATCGACCGGCTCGATACAGCCCTCGCAACTGCGACAGGCGGTCGTGGCATCAAAGGTGCGCCGCAATGGGTCAACATGTCTGGCACCGCAATTGCATGGGCATTGATGGGGGGCGAGTGGGGGGCCCCGCCGCTTCGCAAATGGAGCGGCGGGGCTTTTTTGCGTTCTTCATTGGCAAGTGCTCAATGATGCAGCAACTCGCCAAAGATGATGCCTCTGGTGTGCTTGTTGGTTCTAATCCTGGAAGTCCGCGCCTTCCATTGAGCAAGTTCGAGTGGCCCGGCAGCTCTACTGGGGGACTGTCAGCAGGCCGCCGGGCCAAGACCAGCGGGCTTAAGAGGAGGCGCTGTGCTGGCTGAGCAAAATCTGCGCTCAAGACAACGCAATAGCATCATTCGAACGAACACTTCCGTCCATCCAGATCTCGTTGTTTTTGATGCCGGCTTCGACGCAGGGCAGGTGAGGGGCGGGCGCCGCTGACCTCTTAGTCGTCTGCGACGCCAAGGCCCGCTTTCCTTAGCGAGCCGAGGAACAACTCGACATCTTGCGGACGGGCCAACCGCGCCGAAACCACCTGGCGCATGTTCTTCACCAAATCAGGTTGATTTTGGTTCAGCCATGCGGCCTCGCGATCAGCCGCGATTTTGTAGCCTCCCTCACCGAAAACGGCAGCGGCAAGCAAATGATAGATCGGATTCGACGGAAATGGCGATTTGTTGATCCACATAGCTGCCTGAGGATAATCCCCGCTGAAATACGAGCAAAGGGCCAGATCCACGTCATAGTAGCCTGGCCCTGGGTTCTTCTGACGCGCCTCCGCTATCAACTGGCATCCGTCATGCCAATTTCCAGAAACCGCCAGGCGCTCTCCATATTCGCCCATAAACTCGGTGTCGTTCGGGTTGATTGTCAAAGTCTGCTTGCCCACTTTCAATGCGGCATCGATCTCCTTGTGGAAATAGAGCGCAACCATTTCCGCCTGGCGTCCCCGGATGTTGACAGGATCAAGCCCCACAGATCGCCTTGCCGCCGCCAAGGCGCGATCGAGCGCAGCGGCGGACTCAGCGGGGTTGGCTGAAAACTCGAATCGGTAGTCATCTATGTAGATCAGCGAGAGAAGACCCCAAGCGGTGGCGTAGGTCGGAAAGCGGTCCACCGCCTTCTCAAGGCACGCGCGTACCGATGACCGGCTTTCTGCATCGACACCGACCCGATATGCGTAAAAAGAAAGCGTGCAAGAGTAGGCGGCCCAATCGTCGGGCGGATTGACGACGTGGAGATTGGCGTCTGCCTGGAAGATGACGCCATATGCCTGGGCCAGGCTCGATGACACATTACGCGCGATGTCCGTCTGGACTTCCACAAGCTGCGCCACTTTCAGCCCGCCATCATAACTTTCTGCCCACAGAACCGAGTTGTCCGCCCGGTTGAGCAGCCGGACCCGAAGCCGGAAGGCATCGGTCGACAGGTTCACGCTTCCGGCCAGGACAAATCGTGCCGGCGAGATCGATGGATCCTCCCCCTTTGCGGCCGACTCCACGACCACGATATCCTTGAATTTGGAAAGCTGGCTGACGACTTCCTGCCTCAATCCACTCGCGATGGCCTTGGAGGCTTCCGTTCCTGAAAGGTCGTCAAACGTCTCGACCAGCAGTCGCGGGATCTCAGGCGAAGTCGGGCGAACGTCGCTCCTCGCCAATCCCAATGCCAGAACAGCCAGTGCCGCGATGATTGCCGCAAGAGCCACCGTCAGCCATGATGCCTTCATCCATCGAGCAGGGGGCGGGACTTTTTCTGCTCGGTTGACCGGCAAGGCCGGCTCAATGGTCTCGAGGGGCGATCGCACCGAGAACGTTGGAACGTAACCGCCTTTCGGGATCGTGATGAGAATAGGATCGTCGTGTCCGGCAGTCAGGTAGTATCGTTCGAGCCCGCGCCGGAGGTGGCCAGCCTCGATGCGGACAATCGGATCCGTCTGCGGGTCGAAGGACATGTCACGGCCGAACACTTCGACTGCGATCGAATAGGCCTTGATCCGATCACCGCGACCCGCCAGCGTCTCCTCCACCACATGGCTGAGGAAGCGGCGCTCGCGACCGGTTGCATCGAAGTCCGCGCTGTTGAGTATCCGGGCAAGCTGGGCACGACAATCCTCTGGGGCGAGCCCATGCTCCCTCCCTATGGCTGGTTCGGCCCGGATCACCTTGGTTCCCTCACCTGACGTTCTGGGGGTGACCACTCCCAGTTATATTTCATTTTTCGCCGGCTACCCTCGCTGCGTAATTTATAACCGCGAGCCTGTTCTTGCAATACTCCCAGTAGTCTGAACAGATAACGCTGGGACGACGGCGACGGTTCTCGCAATGCGCCGGCGGATGACGACGGATCAAAGAGTTGGGCGGCCTCGCCGGCAGCGCAATTTGAATTTGCGATTTTATAGGGCTTGGCGCCGATCGAACTCGCTACGGGATGTTCAGAAATTACCCTGTTGCCCACGTAACTTACATTCCGCAGCCGCCTCCATGCGATAGGTTACGGTGGTCCAGGGAAACACGAATCTGCGTCATGAGGATGGACGACGAACCGGCTGATAAAAAAAGAGCGGTCTCGGCGGCGGTGCGTCGGTTCCCGCAATTTGAGTTGTCGATCCATCGGCTGGTGGACCGAAGTGAGGGCTTTCAGGATATGTGCGAGGAACTTGCTGAAGCGGAACTCGCACTCTCAAGGATCGACAAGGTCCCGCCGGCATCCCGCGAGTCCAGACGAGCCGAATGGCAGGAACTGGTTGATCGGTTGGTTGGGGAGGTCGGAGCCGTGCTGCGCGCGGATGCCGCCCGGAAACCGCACGTCATTCCTTGGCCGCCACGCCAGAACTGAGCCGAGGCTGGCTTGGAATGGCAATCGACCTGCGTGCGGTGTTGGGCGGTAAGCCCCGACAGCTTCGGTTTCCGCACGGGAATCAGCCTGCTGTTCCCGAAGTAGGCCCGGCACTGTCCGTCCGTGACAGCAATAAATGAACCCCTGTCGACATGAAAGACGATCGGAAACCGATATCCATTAGCTGAGCGGCGCGAATAGAGATATGTTGTCACTGCGGGCAAGACGATCGCGTCGGACATGAAGTAAAGGACGGAACTAGTGGGGACTTCGATATGGGAATCTTTCGAACTCTCGTGTTGGCTTCGGCAGCGCTGTTTGCGGTGCCGGCGATCGCTGCGGACGCTGCGACGCAACTTCCTGAAGCCCCGCCCGTGCCTGCTGAAGCCGTGCCGGCCTGGACCTTCACCGCAGAACCCTATTTCTGGATGGCTGGAATGAAGGGCAGGGTCGGCGTCAGGGGCCTGTCGCCGGTAGACATCGACGTCGATTTCGGCCAGATTTTCGACCACATCGATTGGTCTCCTCCGCCGGTCATGCTTGCCGGCGAGGCGCGCAATGGCCGCTACGCACTGTTCACCGACTTCATATACCTGGGACTCGAGGCCGATGGCACGTCGCCCGGCCCATTGGCTCTTTTTTCGGCCGAAGCGAACATGAATACGGTGGTGTGGACCTTCGGCGGCTCCTATCGGGTCGTCGACAATGCCACCGCGACCTTGGACGTTCTGGCCGGCGGACGGCTTTGGTACCTCGATGCGGATCTGACCGTTACTGGCCCTCTCGCCGTAAGAGAGGCCAGCGGCAGCAAGACTTGGGTCGACCCCATTATTGGCGTGGCCGGCGATGTTGCTCTCGGCAACGGTTTCGTGCTCCATGGCGAGGCGGATGTCGGTGGCTTCGGCCTTGGCGCCGACATCGATTGGCAAGTGCAGGGCACGCTTCAATACCGGTACAGTGATTGGGTCACGCTGGAAGCGGGCTATCGCTACCTTGCCGTAGACTACGACGACGACCGATTTGTGTTTGACATAGCAATGCAGGGTCCAATCATTGGCGCCAGATTTCGGTTCTGATCGGATCTGAGCCTGGGATGACTTCGAAACGGGAGAAGAGTTTGGGAAACTGTTTCGTGAGCCTGTCCAAAGTCAGGCGTATCAGCGACGTCTTGTTGGCGTCGGCGTTGGCTGGCCTGCTGTTGGGGTGCGCGTCCCGTCCGACGAATGTGCTGCTGCCCGTGGCCGATACCTCGCCTTCCTCCAGCAAGGTGGAGATGCTGGTCACAACGACACGCAGTCGTTCCTCCAATCCGGCACAAATGTTTACGGGCGAGCGCGGACTGGCTCCCTCGTTCGCGGAGATTACGGTGTCGATCCCTCCGGCATCGGTCCGCAAGGTTGGAGAGGTCGCATGGCCCAAGAAGCTGCCGTCAAACCCGGCGACCGATTTCGCCGTCGTGCAGGCCCAGGAATTGACGCTCGAGACAGCGAAGGCGTGGCTTAGCGCCTCTGTCAGGAAGAGCCCGGATCACAGTGCCCTCGTCTTTATTCACGGATTCAACAATCGCTTTGAAGACGCGGTCTATCGCTTTGCGCAGATCGCAAAGGACACGGACACGCAGAGCGTCCCGATCCTGGTCACCTGGCCCTCCCGAGGCAGTGCGCTGGCGTATGGCTACGATCGTGAAAGCACCAACTACACGCGAAATGCGCTTGAACTGCTGTTCCAATACCTTGCACGCGATCCCCAGATAAAGGAAGTTTCGATCCTCGCCCATTCGATGGGCAACTGGCTTGCGCTGGAAGGCTTGCGCCAGATGGCCATCCGCAATGGCGGCCTTCCGAAAAAGTTCAAGAACGTCATGCTGGCAGCGCCAGACGTCGACGTCGATGTGTTTCGCACACAGATTGCCGACATGGGCAAACAGCACCCGCAGTTCACCCTCTTTGTCTCGCAGGACGATCGCGCGCTCAAAGTTTCGCGACGGGTCTGGGGCGATATCCCCCGGCTCGGATCGATTGATCCGGAACAAGCTCCATACAAGGAAGATCTCGCCAGCAACAACATAACCGTCATCGATCTGACGAAAGTCAAATCCGGAGATCCTTTGCATCACGGCAAGTTCGCCTCGTCACCGCAGGTCGTGCAACTGATTGGGGCGCGTATGGCCGGCGGCCAGACGTTGACCGACAACAGGATAGGCCTCGGCGACACGATCATTCACGCAACGACCGGTGTGGCGGCAGCGGCGGGCAGCGCGGCAGGGTTGGTGATTGCCGCACCCGTTGCAGCCGTCGATCAAAACAGCAGAGAAAATTTGGGCAATCACATCGGCGCCTTGACGGGTTCCCAAACCAGCCAGAAATCGGGTGGTGGCAAGAAATGCGTTGGCTCCGCCACAAAAGATTGCAAGAAATAGCCCCTCGGTTGGCCTGCGCGGAGTAATTTCGAGGTTCGTCTCCGGCCCTAAGTGGCTCGGCAAAACTGTGCTACGAACCGCTCGAAGTGCACAGTGTCACTGATCGTATCGAAATCTTCTCCACGGTCCCTTTGGTGCCGGATGTTTTGATGAATTCGCCGGAGCGAGAGCATCGTCGTGCGACGTAACCGGCTCGCAATCGATGCTCACCGTAATTTTGGCACGACTCCTCACACGCTCAGCAGCGGCTTTGTTGTTGCCCTGTTACGTGCTTGCCCACGTAAATTACATTCCGCCCCGGATCTTTGGGGCCTACCATCCATGCAGGAGCGAAAGAAGTAGTCTTCGAAGTATCACATTCGAATGGCTCTGATGCGAGATGCTGTCGTCTTGGACCGAACCATGGATGCGACAGCGGGGGCGCAGGAAAGCGTATGATATTGCTCAGGGAGCCTCTGCTGCATTTTGCTGTCGTCGGTGCGATCCTGTTTGGCGGCTATTCCTGGCTGAACGACAGGCGCATCGAAGCCACAGCCGCCGAGCCGATCCGGATCGGTGAAGGCGATGTGCGCTGGCTCGAGCAGACTTGGTCGAGCCAATGGCTGCGTGAGCCAACCGCCGATGAGCTCAAGGGTCTTGTCGACGATCTGCTGAATGAGAAAGTGATGGCGCGCGAGGCGCGGGAGATGGGCCTCGATAAGGACGACACCATCATCCGCCGCCGCCTGGCGCAAAAGCTGAAATTCCTTGTCGAGGACACGGCCAAGCTTGCCGAGCCGACCGAAGCGGAATTGCGGCAGTTCCATGCCGCCAACCCTGCACACTTCGAGACGCCTGGAAAACTCTCGTTCCGACAGGTCTACTTCAACCCGAAGCATCGCAAGGATGCCGCGGCGGACGCGGCCGCCGCGCTGGGTGTGCTGTCAGCGAATACAGAGGACGGTTCGACCGCGGGCGACCGGCTGCTGTTCGGCGACAGCTTCGCCGATACCGACGAGTTGGCGCTGTCCGGAATGTTCGGTGCCGATTTTGCGCGCGCCGTGTTTGCACTCGAAGCCGGCGGATGGCAGGGACCGATGAAATCCGGCTATGGCTTTCATCTGGTGCTCGTCACGCAGCATACGGCGACGGCGCTGAAGCCCTTCGAGACGGTCAGGGATGCGGTCCTTTCTGAGTGGCGCTCTGCGAAGCAGACCGGGTTCAGCCGCGATTATCTGATCGCGCTGCGCAACAAGTATGGCGTCGAGCTGGACGACACCACGAAAGCGGTATTGGGGCCCGAGCCCGCACCGAAAGTGGCCACTCAATGAACCCGCTGGCCAAATGGTCTGCACTCGTCCGAGGTGCCCGCGCCGCGACGGAGTGCGTTCGGCTGGTCGTGCTGACAGCGGCCATCGCCATGCTGTTCTCGGAGGTTGCCTCGGCGCACGAGGTGCGCCCAGCCTACCTCAGCGTTCAGGAAGAAGCGCCGAACGCGTTCAGCGTGCTGTTCAAGACACCGATGCAGGGTGACGCGCGTCTGGCGCTGTCGGCAGCATTCTCGGGCAAGGTCGAGAACCTCACGCCGGTCGTCTCGCGCCCGACCGGCGACGCAATGGTGCAGACCTGGCAGATGCGCGCGGTCGAGCCGTTGGAAGGCCAGGTAGTATCGATTGACGGCCTGCAAAACACGATGACCGATGCGCTCGTGCGCATCGAGTTCGCCAGCGGCGACGTGTGGATCGAGCGGCTGACGCCCGGCGACCCGGAAGCGATGATCCCTGCAACTCCAAGCCGCTGGTTTACGGCCGCCACTTATTTCAAACTTGGCGTCGAGCACATCCTGTCAGGCTTCGATCATCTGCTTTTCGTGCTTGCCCTGCTCATCATCACCGAGGGCTCGTGGCGGCTCGTCAAGACGGTCACCGCCTTTACCGTTGCGCACAGCATCACGCTGGCGCTGGCGACGCTCGGCTTTGTTAACGTACCCTCGCCGCCGGTCGAGGCGGTGATTGCGTTGTCGATCGCGTTCGTCGCAGTCGAGATCGTCCACGTACGGCAGGGGCGCAGAAGTTTAGCCGCTCGAGCACCCTGGCTGGTAGCATTTGCATTCGGGCTTCTCCATGGCTTCGGTTTTGCCGGCGCCCTTAGCGAGATTGGACTGCCGGCGGGACAGATTCCCGTTGCGCTACTGTTCTTCAACCTCGGAGTGGAAGTCGGACAGCTTCTTATTGTCGGAGCCGTACTTGCGCTGGTCGCACTGATCCGGGTCCGCAGGCGATCGCTGCCGGCCTGGCTGGATCTCGTGCCGCCATACGCTATCGGCACGATTGCAATGTTCTGGGTGATCGAACGTGTGGCGACCTTTTGAGATTGTCGGGAAGGGCGGCATATGAACACCTCGCGCAGGGATCGGCGAACCGGGCTGACAAGCGCAGCACTGGCATCGCTGATGTGCATGATTGCCGCGGCGTTCCTACTGACCGCGACGCCGGCACATGCCTGTGTGCTCTGTATGCCCTATCCCAAGGTGACGAATGCCGACCAGGTCGTCGGGAGCGGCACGGCGGTCTTCGCGCGCGAGAATCCGACAAGGCCTTTCTCCTACGCAGTGCTGGAAACATTCAAGGGACGTTACGACGGCAGCGCCATCCCTCTGTTCCTCGATTCGACGACGGCGCGCGCCCTCCAGCTGCATCCGGCTCTCCAGGTTATTCTTGTCCAGAACGGTCCCGGCGGGGCCTGGAGGGCGCTTGGCATGGCGGGGCGCGAGTATCAAAGTGTAATGCGCCAGGTGGCTCAGTGGGACAAGAGCTCGAAGACGCTGGCCGAACGCGCGGTGTTCTTCGCCACTTACCTCCGGCACGAAGATCGCAGGCTCGCCGAACTGGCCTTCCTCGAGGTCGCGCGCGCGCCTTACGCAACGCTGCGCGATCTCAAGACAAGCGTTGCGCGTGACGACATCTATCGAATCGTCAACGACTTGTTTCATGTCGAATGGCGTGGGCTCTACATCCTCATGCTGGGCATGTCGGACCGCCCGGACGACATCGCCTTCGTTCGCGGAAAACTGAAGACCGCGGCGGAGTATGGGCTGACGATCAGCCTCGGTGCCTATGCCACTGCGCTTATTGAAATGACGGGCGCGGACGGGGTGACGCAGCTTGCGGAAGAATACTTCGTCGAGCCGGGCCGAAGTCATGCAGAGCTGCTCGAAATCGTGAGAGCATTGTCGGTGCAGGGGACGGGCGGGGCAGTCGAACTGCGATCCGCGATCATCGAAGCTTACGGTCGGCTGCTCGCGCATCACCCCGAGCTTGCCGGGAATGTCGCAAATGACCTGTCCGATTGGAAAGTGGTTCGTTTCGTCCCCCGGCTGCGTGAAATCCTGAATGCGGGCGTTGGCCTGGACGAAGCATCGCATTTCGCGATCGCTATGTACCTTTCAAGCGCTGATGAAGGCGCGAGTTCCAAGGCCGTGTTCACGCGGTCCGGTGGTCTCCGATGACCAGTTTTCCAGGGGATGATTGGCTTGGGCATGCACCACAGTTGGAGGAGGACTATGATGAGAACGTTCGGACTTTTGCAGTTTGTTTCGGTCGCCGCTCTTGGAACAGCAAGCCTGACAGGCGCGCTGCCCGCTGCGGCGCAGGATACCCTGCTGGATTCCGGTTCCTTGGACAAGGGAACCGCCGACCAGCTCTATCCGGCCAAACGGCCCTATTCTCCCTGGGCCGGGCGCAACTTCCCGACGAGGCCGCTGTTCGGCGACACCCACACCCACACATCCTTCTCCTTCGATGCCGGCGCCTTCGGTGCGCGCCTTGGACCGCGCGATGCCTATCGCTTCGGCAAAGGTGAGGAGGTGATGGCATCCTCCGGGCAATTGGTGAAACTGTCGCGGCCGCTCGATTTCCTGGTCGTCACCGACCATTCCGACAATATGGGCTTCTTCAACGACCTGTTGGCCGGCAAGCCTGATATCGTGGCGGACCCCAAGGGACGACGGTGGTACGACATGATCCAGTCCGGCCAGGGCGCCGCTGCCGCGATCGAGCTCATCACTGCTTTCGGTGCAGGGGAGCTCACCGGGCCGCTGCTTTATTCGCCCGACTCCGCCCCCTATCGCTCGGCATGGCAGGAGACTATCGACGCGGCGGAGGAGGCGAACGATCCAGGCCGCTTCACGGCGGTCATTGGCTACGAGTGGACCTCCAACACGAGCGGCAACAACCTGCATCGCAACGTCATTTTCCGCGACAATGGCGATCTCGCCCGCCAGATCGTGCCTTTCACCGTGCTCGCACCGGGCAGCGACAATCCGCGCGACCTATGGAAGTGGATGGCGGCCTATGAGGAGAAAACCGGCGGCGACGTGCTCGCCATCGCCCATAATGGCAACCTTTCCAATGGCCGCATGTTCCCGATGATCGAGCCGGGCGTCGACAAGCCAATAGACCGCGAATATGCGGAGACGCGCGCCAAGTGGGAGCGTCTCTACGAGGCGACACAGATCAAGGGCGACGGCGAAACGCACCCCTTCCTGTCGCCAAATGACGAATTCGCCAACTTCGAGCGCTGGGACAAGGGCAATCTCGACCTGACCGTCGTAAAGACGCCCGATATGCTGGAGTTCGAATATGCGCGCTCGGCCCTGAAGAACGGGCTCAAGCTGGAGCAGGAACTCGGGGTGAACCCCTACAAGTTCGGCATGGTCGGCTCGACCGACGCGCATACCGGGCTTGCCGCTGTCGAGGAGGACAATTTTTTCGGCAAGACATCCAGCAGCGAGCCGGGGCCGGGCCGCGCCACACACCCGTTCGTCAAGACCGAGAAGGCGACCATTATGGGCTGGGAGCAGACCGCTTCCGGCTACGCGGCGGTCTGGGCGACCGAGAACACCCGCGAGGCGATCTTCGACGCGATGGCACGCCGGGAGACTTATGCCACGACCGGATCGCGGATGCTGGTTCGCCTGTTTGGCGGCTTCGATTTCGTCGCCGCGGATGCCGATACCCGTAGTCCGGCGCTGGCCGGCTATACCAAGGGCGTGCCGATGGGCGGCGATCTCACAGCCGCGCCGGAAGGCAAGGCGCCGACCTTCCTGGTTGCAGCGCTGAAGGATCCGATCGGCGCAAACCTCGATCGCTACCAGATCGTCAAGGGATGGCTCGATGCTGCGGGCGAAGTGCAGGAAAAGGTCTATGATGTTGCGTGGTCGGGCGACCGCAAGCCGGGCGCTGACGGCAAGATGCCTTCGGTCGGGAGCACTGTCGATGTCGCCGACGCCACCTGGACCAACACGATAGGCGCGCCGGAACTGGTCGCCGTCTGGGTTGATCCCGAGTTCGATCCGGCCCAGCGGGCGTTCTATTACGGCCGCGTGCTGGAAATCCCGACGCCGCGCTGGACGGCCTACGACGCCAAATATTTCGGCGTAAAAATGCCGCCGGAAGCGACGATGGAGATGCAGGAGCGCGCGTACACCTCGCCGATCTGGTACAATCCGGCTGGCTAAAGGAAACGCCGGATTTTGCTTGGCTGGTGTTGGGGCAGGCGGATCGTGCGCCGCCTGCCAAGACAAGAAGGCTCAAACACGGCTTTGGTTCAAATGATGGCTTGGCTTCGAGAGCAGCTTTCGCGCCAGGCGACCTTGTTAATCTTGCGACATTGTCATCCGTGACCGACGCTGTGATCTCCGCGAAGGTTGACGTCATCCCGCGTCCCGCCGAACATCTTGCCTGGCCCTGGAGGCTCTCGCCGCCAGTTGTCGCGACGGCTCTCGCCCTGAATTCTTTGCTGATAGAGCGGACATTTCGGCGTGCAGAGCGCACACATTTGCGGGGATCTAACTCCACCGCGTGCCGGGCGATGGCCAGGGCACGACCGACCGCCGACGACGAGGCGGAGGCAGCCGGAAAGCGTGAATCGGACTTCGTCGATGGTGATTTGAGCCAGCAGGGCCCAGGCAGTCGCATAGTTAGGAAATCGCCCGACCATCCAAGGCAAACGCGTGCTCCAGCGCTGGCCTTGGGAACGAGGCCCACCGGTATGCCGTCCGCGATCCGGTGGACTTGGGCACGACAGTCTTTCCGCGCAGGGGATTGAACTTCCTTACTGCAGAGGCATCCGCCCGGATCACCGTACCCTCGCGTGTTGAGGTTTTCGACCGCCCGCGCCTCGTTTTTTCGTCAATTACGGGTTGGTCCACGTAATTTACATACTGCGGCTAGCACGGCACGAATGCCGAGCCTAAGTTGCTTTGAATAACGTGGCGCAATGCCAGCGAGTATCGGCCAAAAGGCAAGAAAAGCATTTTCAGCGCAGCGCGTCGGTTCCCGATCCGTCGGTTGATGGACCGGACGCTTCTGTTCCCGAAAAAATGAGAAGACCGGCCGCCCCGCGGCCTGAACCGCTGTGAAGGATGAAAAGCCATGAAACACTACCTGAAATTGGCCGGCTCTACTGCGACCGCTGCACGCACGACGAGACTGCTTTGCGCCACCGCCGCGGCGGTACTGATCGGCATGAGCACCGCTTCCGCCGAAGCGCCGAAGATGAAAATGACGACGCCGATACCGGATTCCATCGTCACGCCGGAAAGTGTGGACACCAGGATTGGCAAACTGAATTTTTTCGATGGCTTCCCGGATGACGCCACTTCGGAGAAGATCTACGACAATCTCGATTTCATGCGCGGCGTCGATGCTTTTCTCAACGCCATGCCTGGTGCATCCGTCGAAGCTATGCGGGTTGGATTTGCCAGCCAGGGAGCCGACAACAACCAGACCATCCTGGTGTTCGAAAACCTGGCCGACTCGCATTCGCTGTTCCTGACGGCCAACACCGAAAGCATCTACAATCTCATGTGGCTGGACACCAAGGCTGGCCCGCTGGTCATCGAGACACCGCCCAATATCCTGGGCATGATCGACAACCATTGGTTCCAATATGTCGGCGATGTCGGCAATGCCGGACCGGACAAGGGAAAGGGCGGAAAATACCTGCTTTTGCCGCCGGGTTACCAAGGCGAGATACCCGAAGGCTATTTCGTGTTTAAGACGTCAACCTACGGAAACCTGTTCTTCTGGCGCGGCTTCCTCGAGAACGGCAGTACCGCCACTGCTGTCGAAAACACCAGGAAATTCGCCAAGGTTTATCCTCTTTCGGAAGCTGACAACCCGCCGCCGATGAAGATCATCAATTCTTCCGGCAAGGAGTTCAACACCATCCATGCCAATGATTTTCATTTCTACGAGGAAGTGAACGACATCGTCCAATACGAGCCGGAGGAGTCCTATCACCCGGAAGTGTTGGGACAACTCGCCGCCATCGGCATCGTAAAAGGCAAACCCTTCGCGCCGGACGAGCGGATGAAAAAGATCCTCACCGAAGCCGTAGCCGTCGGCAACGCGACGGCGCGCACCATCACCTTCAAGACCCGCATGAAGGATGCCTACTACTACCCGGACAGTGCCTGGTTCACCGGTTTTGTCGGCGGCAGCTACGAGTTTCTTCTGCAGCCCGGCGTGCGCTATCTGGATGCCCGTGTCCTGTTCCACTACTATGCGACGGGCATCACGCCGGCCATGGCGATAAAGCGCGTCGGCATCGGTTCGCAGTATGCAGGCGCCACGACCGACAAGGACGGCAAGCCGTTCGATGGCGGCAAGACCTATAAGGTGCATCTGCCGCCAAACATTCCGGCAAAGAATTTCTGGTCGTTCGTCTTGTATGACAATCAGACGCGTTCCATGCTGCAGACGGACCAGCAATTCCCTAGCATCGGCAGCGACAAGAAAGACATTGTGATCAACGCGGACTCCTCGGTCGATGTCTGGTTCGGCCCGACGGCGCCGGAAGGCCATGAGGCCAACTGGATCCAGACAGTTCCCGGCAAGGGCTGGAACGTTCTTCTTCGCCTCTATGGTCCGCTGCAGCCATGGTTCGACAAGACCTGGAAGCCGGGCGAGATCGAACTCGTCCCGTGACAAGTGGATACGGTTGGCCATGGGGCGCGGATCCCATGGTCCCGCTGGCGCTCTTCTCATTCAACGTCGGCGTCGAACTTGGCCAGCTGATATTTATTGCCGTCGTGCTGGTCGCCATCCATCTAGTCCAGCGCGTTTATGAATTGCCGCGGCAGGCGGTTGTCGCCTGAGCCTATGTCATCGGGGCGATCGCAGCGTTCTGGAGCATTGACCGCTTTGATTCAATGTTCATGTAGCGGGCGTAGAGCGACCCCATGGGTACAATGAAATCCGAGCAGCGATCCGATCCGCAGGAAGGCTCTGACCCGTGGGTGGATGCTCGCCCCGCTTCATGCCTTTCTCAGAAAGGTCAGGCCGAGTTCGGATGACGTGGACAGACCGCGCAGCTCTATGGCGTGTCCCTCACCGCCTCCAAGGGGGCCTTGCTCTTTTTCAGGGTTTGGGTTGCCTGATGAGCAGCCGCCGCAGTCTCCCCGCCACCCTCGACGTGAACGGTGGGAACCGCGATCTTGATACCGTTTTCCGCGAATGCCGCCTTGATCATCATGAGTGCGCGCCGCTTGATGCCGAATTGGGTCCCGGGCTTCGTCATCAACTTCATCCTCAGAACGATCGCATAGTCCCCGAAACTGTCGATGCCCTGCATCTTGAGCGGTTCGATCGTGTCGGTCGCAAATTCAGGATCGGCTGCCAGTTCCTGGCCGATTTTCTTGATGAGCTTGCGCGCCAGATCCACGTCGGAATCGTAGGTAACGTTGATCATCATCTTGTCGAGCACCCAATCCCTGCTCATGTTCTGGACCGCCCCGAGCTCACCGAATGGGACGGTGTAGACGGGGCCGCGATGATGCCGCAGACGCACCGAACGCATGCTGAAGGATTCGACCGTGCCTTTGTAGCTGCCGCTCTGGATGTATTCACCGACCCGGAAGGCGTCGTCCATCATGTAGAAGACGCCGCTCAGCACATCTTTGACCAGGGTCTGCGAGCCGAAGCCGATGGCGACGCCGAAAATTCCGGCACCCGCAATCAGCGGGAGTATCTTCACGCCGAGCCCGGCGAGGATCGTTAGCACGGTGACCGCCGCTATGAACAAGGCAAGGGGACGCTCGTCAATGTCCCCGGGGCGGCGCATCTCCTACCCTTGGAGCAGCCGGAGGAAGCCGCGTCTCGAATAGTCGATTTCCTCCGAAAACCTGACGGCTAGTGCCATCTACCCTTATGCCGTCGTCCAGTTGCCGGGTGCGTGGCGAGGGTCGCCTGCGCGCTGGCGCTACGGCAGCTTTTGGCGCTTCCTGCCGGTTCTGATCGACGAGGCCGACGACGGCCTTCCACCCTGCGACGCTCAAGACGGCGTTGGAATTGCACCTTTCTTCTGCCCGCAGATCGGCGGACCATGGTGCTCCGCGCCACCCAAGAAATACACCCGCGCCCGGTGCCCAATTAGGCATCGGGTGGAACAGAATTGCCAATTCAATTCTGTGTTTTAAACGCCAACCTCGCGTTCCGGACCCATGAAGGCAAATGAGTGGTCACAGCGGGGGTCACTGCGTGAGGCACTTGCGGCCCATTGCCATTGCCTTGTAAGTCCCCTTCAGATCGACGACAAAGGCCCCCTTGGTTTCCGGAAACACGGTCATTTTATATCTCTTCGCCACGGCGCGCTTGAATTTCGGATCGTCTGTCAATATGTAGCCACCAGAATATCCGCCCTTGAGTTCGCCGCTCGTGCTAGTGGCGACACCCTTAAAGAGTTGGCCGTCGATAGAGACGAAGATATCTGACGTCTTCCCGTTCTGAAGGCCGATGTCCTCCTTGGTGAACACGCCAAGATACCCGACCTCCTGATTTGCGGTAACGCCCATTTGCACCGCACTTGGCCCATCTTGGCGCACGATCAAGCAATCTCCGCGGGTTTGATTGGCATAGACCGTCCAGCCCTCGATGTCGTCCCCGTATCGGACAAGCACATCGCTGGCCTTGGGAAGGGGGTTTTGATCTTGTGCGTAGGCTGCCATCGCAGACGAAAGTGCTACTGACGTTGCCGCGATGAGTGTCATGAATTTTCGCATTGATATTCCCCTTGTGTGCAGGATTGTTTCTGGCTATGGGCGCCCCCATTTCGATTGCTCAGAGGCTGCTATCCTCTTGCGGGGCGAGGCGATATTACGCGCTGTGAGTGACCTTGGCCGATCGGCTCACGTCAGGGAACGTAAATAACTGTAACCTACGGGCTAATGCTGGCCAGCGCACTGCGGACCGTTCAGTCCTCGACGCCATCGACGACGGCATGATGTCCGGTTTGACCCATTGCGGCCGTCCTGAGAGATAGCCGACATCCGGCGAACGACCATCACGCGATAGCCATTGCCCTTTGGTCGGCTTTGGCACGGCCCGAATTCCGTTCTCTCGGAATGCGTTGTGAACCGCTTTCAGTGCCGCCCGGCAGATCGCGAATTGCTTGCCCGGTTTCGCCGTGAACTTTGCCCGAATGACAAGGGTGCCGTCCTCGAGATCGGCAATACCTTTGCTCTTGAAGGGCTCCGATAGATCGGGGGCAAGCTGCGAGACGCCGTTCCAAAGGGGCGATCTTGGTTTTGAAAACACAATCGGTCCCGCCGAATTGTCCTGTCTGCCAGCCGCACTCTAGCCTCGTCTTCGTTCGCCGCGTCGAGGCGACAATCCCACGTCCTGAAATCTGAGCCACGTACACGGTTAACATCGATGCCTTTCTCAGAGAGGTCAGGCCGAGTTCGGATGACGTGGACAGGACCGCGCAGCTCTATGGCGTGTCCCTCACCGCCTCCAAGGGGGCCTTGCTCTTTTTCAGGGTTTGGTTTGCCTGATGAGCAGCGGCCGCAGTCTCCCCGCCACCCTCGACGTGAACGGTGGGAACCGCGATCTTGATACCGTTTTCCGCGAATGCCGCCTTGATCATCATGAGTGCGCGCCGCTTGATGCCGAATTGGGTCCCGGGCTTCGTCATCAACTTCATCCTCAGAACGATCGCATAGTCCCCGAAACTGTCGATGCCCTGCATCTTGAGCGGTTCGATCGTGTCGGTCGCAAATTCAGGATCGGCTGCCAGTTCCTGGCCGATTTTCTTGATGAGCTTGCGCGCCAGATCCACGTCGGAATCGTAGGTAACGTTGATCATCATCTTGTCGAGCACCCAATCCCTGCTCATGTTCTGGACCGCCCCGAGCTCACCGAATGGGACGGTGTAGACGGGGCCGCGATGATGCCGCAGACGCACCGAACGCATGCTGAAGGATTCGACCGTGCCTTTGTAGCTGCCGCTCTGGATGTATTCACCGACCCGGAAGGCGTCGTCCATCATGTAGAAGACGCCGCTCAGCACATCTTTGACCAGGGTCTGCGAGCCGAAGCCGATGGCGACGCCGAAAATTCCGGCACCCGCAATCAGCGGGAGTATCTTCACGCCGAGCCCGGCGAGGATCGTTAGCACGGTGACCGCCGCTATGAACAAGGCAAGGGCGTTGCGGAATATCGGCAACAGCGTGCGCAGCCGGCCGCTGCGGGCCAGCTGGTCGGCGCTGCTCGCATCCGCCGGCGCGAGGTTCATCCGATATTCGATCAAGGCCTTCGACAGTTGCCAGAGCAGGTCGGCGATGAGCAAAATGATGATGCCGTTGAGCAGCCCGGTTATCAGGAAGCCGCCGGTTTCGCTGCCGGCGAGGCTCGCGGCCCTGATCCGCCAGATATAGGCGAGCCACGCCACCGCCGCGGCAATGACCGCCGCCCTGGCGCCCCTGACAATGAGCACGTTGAATACGACGCCCATCGCGCCGCTGCGCTTCGACCTGCCGGCGAAGGCCTGTGCCGCGGCGCCGACCCCGCGCAAGGCTGTCGGCAGCACCAGGGCGAAAATCCCAAGCCACAGGACGCCGAGCAGGCCGGCGACCCAAGCCCCCCAGAGCACGATCAGGAACAAGGTAAGAAACGATTGCTTGACCAGAGAACCTCGCACGTCGGGCCGATGCCAGACAACGTCGATTGCGGTTGCCAGAATGCCAAGCCCGAACAGGAAGGCGGCGAGCTCTGCAGCCTCGGGAGAGAAGCCCAGGCCAGGCATGAGGCTGGCAATCGCCCAGCCGAACAACAGGAACCCGGCCACAAGGCTGACTCGCCACCGCCAGAAACGGGTCGAAGCTTCGCTTTCGAAAAGCGGAGTCGGCCTGTCCGAGGGAGCGCTCGTCGCACCGCCGAACGCAAACAGCAATCGGGCTGCCGCGCGAACGATACGGAACGCTATGAACGCAAGAAGCAGGGTCAGAATGATCCTGCGGAGCAGGGGTGGCCATCCGAGTGCCAAGAACGAACCGGCGCTGGCGAGCGCAAAAGTCAGCAGGGCGACAGTCTCGAAGAGGATCGCTTGTCCGGCGTCTTCCTGAGCAACCGCGCTCCTCGTCCTGGCGAGCGCTCGTCGCACCGCCCACTCGGCTCCGAAACCGACCGCGATCAAGACCGCCAGGATGCCCATGACCAGCCCTGGCCTGCCGGAGTTCACGTCACGCGAGACAATTTTGGCGGCGCGCGACAGTTCTTCCGGCAGGCGCGGGATCGCGGCGCCGAGCGCACCGATACGGGCACGAATACCCGCCTCCAAGCTCAAGATGTCCTCGGAAATGGACAGGCCGGGCTCGTCCGTGGCCGCTGGAATCTTTCCCTCGAGCCACGCCTTTAGTTGCGGATCGGACAAAAGCTCGAGGAACTGCTTTGCCTTTTCGGGCGGAAGGTCTGGGGAGGGCTGTTGAGCTAGCGAAGTTCCCTGCAAGAGCGCTAGCAAGAGCACGACGATAACTGGCAAGAACCCGAGCCGTAGCTTGTAATTCATGAGTGCCTCGAGTTTTGAATGCCGCAGCTGCACATATTGGCTCCTCGCCCTTTTATGGGCAACTGTTCTGGCTGCATGCTACGTCTCCGGGCAGAGTGGCTGCAAGCTAAGGGCGAAGTCAAAATCCATCAGACTCCTTGTGCCACTAAAACCGGACAACGAGTCCCAGAATCGGACCTTGCTGCGACATCGAGGAAACCGTCGTCGTTGCTGTAGTCGACGCCCAATGCCCGGTACCCGATGACCGATGAGACGCGATCGCTGAAACGATAGCCGATCGCCACGGCGACATCCAGTCAATGTCGGCTTCGCCGGCGCCGACGAGCCCCACCGGCCAGAATAGACCTCGGGCCTGACCGAATAGTTTCCGCGACGACCGGCCGTGGCATCCACCCAGGCTGCGCCGTCGCTTCACTGAAGGAGACGTCGGTGTCGACCGTCCACACCCTACTGTCGCGGAATGCCTCATTTGCGGATCGCAAATTCGGCATTTGGCAGGCGTCGCTTGCCGCCGAATATCACTGCTCCCTGCCAGGAGTTTTGCCGTTTGCTGCCATAGCGCCATCCCTTATGCGCTAGAATGCGCATAGTCTTTTTGATGGTGCCAGTATCGGTATGTAAGTTACGCAGTCGGACTGTTGCTTGGTGAAGCTGTATCCGCCGATGGCCGAGGATTGACACGCTTGTGGCAGCGGTCCTCAAAGAACCCGCAATGTCTTCCCGATCCGACCCAAGGCCATTGCGCGGTATATCGGCGCCGGGAATTGGATCTCCCTACTGCCATTTGTCCCATCGAGCTAGCCGTATCCTGGATAGCCCGCTTTCGATGCAACCGAGCGGATTCCGTCCGTAGGTTACCGTTAATTACCTTCCGCCCCGAGCGGCAATAGGCAAACCTCACGAAGGACGACTTTGTCGAAGGCATGGTTGAAGCGTCCTGCCACGAGTTTCGTCTCGTCGACAGAACGCGGAGCATGTTTTTCTCGCCAAGGAACCGAAAACCCGGCTCATTTTGGAAAAGCGGTACAATCAAAGGAGGACGTCAGATGAGTGACAAGCAGGCGAATCCAGACCGACAACCGAACCGGCGCGACATTTTGCTGACCGGAGGATCTGTGCTCGCCATTTCAGCTGTCGCATCCGGAATAGCCACGAGCGCGAAAGCTCAAGCAGCCGGTGCAAAACCCAACATCCTCGTCATTTTCGGCGATGACGTCGGTTATTGGAACCTCAGCGCCTACAACCGGGGCATGATGGGCTATCGCACGCCGAACATCGATCGGATCGCCAAAGAGGGCGCGATCTTCACCGACCACTACGCCCAGCAGTCCTGCACAGCCGGGCGCGCCGCATTCATTACCGGCCAATCCTGCTTCCGCACCGGCCTGCTGAAGGTAGGCCTGCCAGGTGCCAAGGAAGGGCTGTCGGAGAAGGACCCGACACTTGCGGAACTGCTCAAGCCGCAGGGCTATGTTACCGGGCAATTCGGCAAGAACCATCTCGGCGACCGCAACGAGCATCTGCCCACCGTTCACGGCTTCGATGAGTTTTTCGGCAATCTCTATCACCTCAATGCCGAGGACGAGCCTGAGCATCCCGACTACCCGAAGAACCCCGAGTTCAAGGCCAAGTTCGGTCCACGCGGCGTGATGAAATGCAAGGCCAGTGCAACCGACGATCCTACCGAGGATCCGCGGTTCGGGCGGGTGGGTAAACAGGAGATCGAGGACACCGGTCCGCTGACGAAGAAGCGCATGGAAACTGTAGACGAAGAGTTCCTCGGCAGCGCGCTCAACTTCATCGACCGCTCGAACGCCGACGGGAAGCCGTTCTTCTGCTGGTTCAATTCGACCCGGACCCACATCTACACGTTTCTCAAGGAGGCCTCGAAGGGCAAGACCGGCTTGGGCATCTATGCGGACGCCATGGTGGAGATGGACGGCATGGTCGGCCAGCTTCTGGGCAAGCTCGATGACCTCGGCATCGCCGACAACACCATCGTCCTTTGGACGACCGACAACGGCGCGGAGGTTTTCTCGTGGCCGGACGGCGGCACCACGCCCTTCAAAGGCGAGAAGAACACAAACTGGGAAGGTGGCTACCGCGTGCCGTGCATGATGCGCTGGCCCGGCGTCATCAAGCCCGGAACCGAAATCAATCACATAACGTCACATGAAGACTTCGTGCCGACGCTCGTCGCCGCCGCAGGCGAACCGGACGTGACGGCCAAGCTGTTGAAGGGATACGAAGCCGCTGGCAAGAGCTTCAAGGTGCATCTGGATGGCTACAACCAACGCGATGTGCTGGCTGGCGAAGGCGAAGGCAAGCGCCACGAATACTTCTACTGGACCGATGACGGCAATCTCGCCGGCTTGCGTTACGAACGCTGGAAGATGGTCTTCCTCGAGCAGCGCGAGGAGGGGCTTGCCGTGTGGGAGAATCCGCTGATTCCGCTGCGGTTCCCGAAGCTCTTCGACATCAAGGGTGACCCGTTCGAACGGGCGCAGACGGACGCCGGGGAATACGCCAGATGGCGTGTCGAGCACGCCTTCGCGCTCGTGCCGGCGCAGGCTTATGTCGCCAAACACCTGCAGACCTATGTCGAGTTCCCGCCGCGGCAGAGGCCCGGCAGCTTCGCGCTCGACCAGGTCCTGGCGAAACTGCAGGAGGGTGGCAGGAACTGAGTCTTCGCTGTGAACAGGCCGCGCTCGCACTATCGGCAGGCGCGGCCTCCAAGCCAACTCGGAAGCAGATCAATGGCAGTCGCGAACAACAATCCCTCGACCGAGACCATTGCTCAGCGGGCAAAGAACGAGCTGCGCGAGTACGCGCTCCTGTCCTTGTATCTATTCGTCTGCTTTGGTGCGCTCATTCTCTACAAGGCAGCGATCCTTGGCGAGGAGGGCATCAGCTATCTGCCATCAGGCCTGGCGGCCATCAAGGCACTGATCCTGGCAAAGTTCATAATGCTCGGGCAGATGATCCGATTGGGCGACCGGCGTCGAAGCAGGATGGTCTACGTCATAGCCTACAAGGCCCTGCTATACCTGATCCTGCTTCTCGTCCTCTCGGTCATTGAGGAAGTCATCGTCGGGCTGGTTCACGGGCGAACGAGCGCTGCCTCCCTCGCTGAATTCGGAGGAGACAAGCTGCCGCAGACGCTCGCCACAAGCTTGATCATGCTGCTGATACTGATCCCCTATTTGGCGTCCAGGGAAGTCAACGTTGCGCTTGGGGAAGGCAGGCTTTGGACGCTGCTGTTCGACGAACCTCAGTCAGCCGGTTTGGCAGCTGCCGCGAGAGAGTCAGGCCCAACGAACCCGAGCGATCACCTTTCCCGGTAACGCTGTTTGATGATGGCGCTCCCGATGGGCGCTGACCTACAGGAGACATCAACCCATGACCAATCTTGCTTGCGCCGCGAAGCGCTACCTGGTGTCCATCCTCCTGTTATTGGGGGTCGCAGGCTCTGCCACTGCGCAGGGCGCCGATCAGCTGCCTTCCTGGAATGATGTCCAGGCCAAGCAAGCCATCGTCGCCTTCGTCGAACGTGTAACTGCGGAAGGCGCGGCAGACTTCGTGCCCAAAGCAGAGCGTGTCGCCGTCTTCGACAATGACGGCACGCTGTGGGGCGAGCAACCGCTGTACTTCCAGCTCCTGTTCGCAATCGATCGGGTCAAGGCAATGGCGCCGCAGCATCCGGAGTGGAAGGACAAGGAACCATTCGCCTCATTGCTGAAAGGGGACATCAAGACTGCGCTTTCCGGTGGCGAGCCAGCGATCATGGACATCGTCATGACCACGCACTCAGGTATGACAACGGTGGAATTCGACCAGATCGTTCGCGAATGGATTACCACCGCCAAACACCCGAAGACTGGCCGGCTCTACACCGAGATGGTCTACCAGCCGATGCTGGAGCTGTTCGCCTATCTTCGCGCCAACGGTTTCAAGACTTTCATCGTCTCCGGCGGCGGCATCGATTTCATGCGTCCATGGACGGAGAAGGTCTATGGCATACCGCCCGAGCAGGTCGTCGGCAGCAGTGGCAAGACCAAGTTCGAGATGCGCGACGGAACGCCGGTGCTGATGCGGTTGCCGGAAATCAACTTCATTGATGACAAGGCGGGCAAGCCTGTCGGCATCCACCAGCACATCGGTCGCCGGCCAATCGCGGCGTTTGGCAATTCGGACGGCGACCTGCAGATGCTGCAATGGACATGCTCGGGACCTGGCCCGCACTTTTGCCTTTACGTGCACCACACCGACGCGGAGCGCGAATGGGCCTACGACCGCCAGTCGCACATCGGCCGTCTGGACAAGGGTCTCGACGCTGCAGCCGATTCTGGTTGGACGGTTGTCGATATGAAGAAGGATTGGAACCGGGTGTTCGCCTTCGAGAAGTAAGGAGTCGGAGCAAGACGATGCGTCAAGTTGTGGAACGCCAGGCTCAATCTACACAGGTCGAAGAGCCATTCCTGAACATGGTCTGGATTCCTGGCGGTACATTCCTCATGGGATCGGACAAGCACTATCCCGAAGAAGCCCCGGCGCATAGCGTGACAGTGGGCGGCTTCTGGATGGACGTCTGCACCGTCACCAACCGCGAGTTCGCTCGCTTCGTCGACGCAACTGGTTACGTCACCTCGGCCGAACGTCCTGTAAATCCCGACGATTATCCCGGAGCGAAGCCGGACATGCTGGCGCCATCGTCCGTGGTGTTCAGCAGGGCCAAACAGGGTGTCGATCTTCGCGATCACTACAATTGGTGGGTCTACGTGCGCGGCGCCAATTGGCGCCATCCGCGCGGGCCGGCGAGTTCGATCAAGCGGCTGGCCGACCATCCGGTCGTGCATGTGAACTTTGAGGATGCCGAAGCCTACGCATCGTGGGCGGGCAAGCAATTGCCCACCGAGGCCGAGTGGGAATTCGCGGCGCGTGGCGGGCTCGACGCGGCCGAATTTGTCTGGGGCGGTGAAATGGCGCCCGCTGGCCGACACATGGCCAATACCTGGCAAGGCGAGTTCCCATGGCAGAATCTCTGCGAGGACGGCTACGAGGGGACGTCACCCGTCGGCTCCTTTGCCGCCAACGGCTACGGCCTCTACGACATGGCTGGCAATGTCTGGCAGTGGACCACGGACTGGTACCAGGAACACGGCAAGATCGACAGCCCGTGCTGCACGGTTGACAACCCCCGCGGTGCCAAACGGGACGACAGCCTCGATCCACGGCAGCCGCAGATCAGGATACCGCGCAAGGTGATGAAAGGCGGCTCGCATCTTTGCGCGCCCAACTATTGCCGGCGCTACCGCCCGGCCGCCCGAATGGCGCAGCCGATCGACACGTCGACGTGCCATCTGGGGTTCCGCTGCATTGCACGCAGAACGTGACAAATACTGCTAAAAAGACCCGGCACGAGACCGATCTCGGCCCGGCTACCCGAGGCGATCGTAAAACATATCGACCGCTTCAATCCCGGTGACACCTGGGAAGTGGTGGCCGATTGAGGAAAACCGCGTTCCATCTGCCAACGCTAATATCAATGTATCGAGAAACGGTTTATTTTCGAGTCGATCGGTAAAACGCTGTGCTGTGGCAGAAGAGGTCTCCAATGCGATCTGACCTGAAGCGCCTTGTTCTTTATTTTGCTTGCCGCGCCATGCTCACATTCCCTGTTCGCGCTGCAGATGTCATTTCTGCCGCAGCGGGTTAGCGGGTTAATTGATGTCTTCTATGGAGGCGGCTGGATCGTTTCGACCCGCGCGCTGGGGCTTGGCGGCGAAGCTGTTTACAACCCTCGTCCTGCTCGGCGCTATCGCGGTGCTGGTGACCGGGGTGCTCGGTTACTTCCGCGCACAGAATGCTCTCGAAAAGGCAGTCTTCGACCAGCTCACGGCCGCCCGCCAGACCAAGACGCGCCAGGTTGAAACCTACTTCCGTACGATACAGGCCGATCTGCGCCTGCTCGCCACCTCCAAGATGGTGGTCGATGCGACGCGCGAGTTCCGGATTGCAGTCGACCAACTTGACCGGGCGGGCGTGCCGCCCGAACTGCAGAAGAAGGTCGGCGATTGGTACGCCGCGAACTTCATCCCCCAGATGACGCGTATCCTGGGCAGGGAACCAGCCCTGTCGGACTACCTGCCGGTCGGTGGCGCCCCCTACCATCTGCAGTATCACTACATTGTGGAAAATCCGAACCCGGCGGAACGGCGCAAGCTTCTGGACGACGCCGGCGACAGGAGCGACTACAGCAGGCTGCACGCCGTTTATCATCCATTGATGCGCGCCGCGGCTATGACCGTCGGCTTTTTCGATTTCATGATCGCCGATTCCAAATCCGGTCGCCTGATCTACACCGTCCAGAAGGAGGTCGACTTCACCACGTCCCTCCAGTTCGGTCCGTACCGCCGCTCCAACGCCGCCGCCGTCGTCGCCCGCTGCGCGGAGAGCGCCGACCGATCGGCCGTCTGTCTCGAGGATTTCGCTCCTTATGCGCCCTCTGGCGGCGCGCCGATTGCCTTCATGGGAGCACCGGTGATCGACCAAGGGATCGTCATCGGCGTGCTGATCGCGCAATTGTCGAACGAGGAGATCGACGACGTTGTCACCGGCGGTCGCCGCTGGCGGCAGGAGGGGTTCGGCGAAACGGGTGAGGCCTATCTCGTGGGGCCCGATTATCTGGTTCGCTCCGGCCCGCGGGCGTTCTACGAGAACCGGGAGACCTACTTCGCCGAACTAAAGTCCGTTGGCGCCGACGACGAGGAGCTCGACGCAATTCAGCGTTACGGGACGCCAGTGCTGCATCAGCGCATTGACACCAAGGCCACTCAGGCGGCACTGGCCGGTGTCGAGGGCACCGGCGAGATCATCGGATACCGTGGCGTCCCGACGCTCGCTTCGTGGGGGCCGCTGGCGATTCCCGGCGTCACCTGGGCCCTCGTCGCCAAGATCGACAGCGCCGAGGCCTTCGCGCCGATCGCCCGGCTCCGCCAGGATCTGCTGCTTGTAGGGGGACTGGCCCTGCTGGTGGTGGCCGCCACCGCCGCGTGGCTGTCGCGCGCGCTGCTCGGACCGATGCGCGAGCTCACTGCCGGAGTAAAACGCTTCGCTGCCGGCGACTATCGCGCCAGCGTGCCAGTGCGCACGCGCGACGAAATCGGCCAGCTGTGCGCAGCTTTCAACGGCATGGTCGAGGATCTGCGCGAAAAAAATGTCGTCATCGAGAACAAGAACCGCGAGAATGAGGAGCTGCTACTGAACGTCCTGCCGGCGCCGATCGCCAATCGGCTGCGCGGAGGCGAAGAGAGGATCGCCGACGGCTTCGCGGAGGTCACGGTGGCCTTCGCCGATCTTGTCGGGTTCACCGCTCTCACATCGGAGATGCCGCCGCAGGAGGTCGTGACGTTTCTCAACGGGCTGTTCACGCGCTTCGATGCCGCGGCCAACGATCTCGGCATCGAGAAGATCAAGACTGTGGGCGATGCCTATATGGCGGTGTGCGGTCTGCCCGTGCCGGTCGCCAACCACGCCGAGCGCATGGTGCGCATGGCCATCCGCATGGTCCACATTACCCGCGAGCACGCCATGGAGCACAACGTCCCGATGAAGCTTAGGGTTGGCGTCAACAGCGGGCCGGTGGTGGCCGGCGTCATCGGCAAGAGCAAGTACATCTACGACCTGTGGGGTGACACGGTGAATCTCGCGAGCCGCATGGAATCAGGTAGCATTCCCGACGCGGTTCAGGTGACGCGGGCCGTCTACGAGCGGCTTAAGGACCAGTTCGTTTTCGAGCCGCGCGGCGCTATAGAAGTCAAGGGCAAAGGGAAAGTAGAGGCCTGGCTCTTGAGGTTGTAGAGTCGCCTCGATCGAAGTGGAGGACATGGTCACCGGCCGCCGCTTCACTTGGCACGGCAAAATTCAGCACATCCATCTCGATCCGTTTACAAGCCTTATGCAGTGTGGCGACTTATCCCGCCGGGAGCACACGGGCGGTCTCGACCAGACGCTTGAGGCGGCTTCGAACCAGCCTTCTCGACGCTCCGCGTATTCTGCGGGACATCTCTTATCGGCGCGATATGTCGAGCATTGGATCCAGAGTAGGCACCGGCGAGATGCAGTTTTCCGCTCACCGCCAATTGTGCGGTCGCCCGCATTTGGCTGCTCGCGTTCGACGTAAATTACATAGAGTCGCTGGTGCAGCAGGGTCTATTGGCGCATCGTTTCAGCCTGCGGACAGGCGTCCTCGTTGGTGCCGGCCTTTCGGCGCAAAGGCTGCCCGGACAGAGACCGACAGGGAGGATCGAGCATGACGGGCAATGACTTGTTGAAGATCGGCGCTGCGGCGCTGGCGCTGCTGCTTGCCGGGTTTGGTTCGGCGCATCCTGTCCTTGCACAAGAACAGGTCGCGGCGGCTGACGCATCCGCCGATGCGGCGGCCTCGCCGGAGCCGTTGAGCGCCGACGAGATGGAGGTTCTGGTCGCGCGCATCGCGCTCTACCCGGACGAGCTGATCGCGGTGATCACTGCGGCTGCGCTTTATCCGCTGCAGATCGTCGAGGCGGCGCGCTTCCTCGACCGCTACGAGAAGGACAAGAGCCTGAAACCCAAGGACAGCTGGGACGGCTCAGTGGTGTCGCTGCTCAACTATCCGGACATCGTCAAGATGATGAGCGACGACCTCGAATGGACGCAGACGCTCGGCGATGCCATCGCCTACCAGCAGAAGGACGTGCTGGTTGCCATCCAGCAGCTGCGCGACGAGGCGGTTGCCAAGGGCGTCATCAAGACCGACGACAAGATCCAGGTGGTCAAGGAGAACGACAATTTCGTCATCAAGTCGGCGAGCCCCGAGGTGATCTACGTCCCGCAATATCCGCCGCAGATGTTTTATGAGCCGGATTACGTCTGGGAACCGATCCGCTATTATCCTGATCCTTACCCCTATTATTGGTATCCGGGAGCGACCTTTTTCGCCGGGGCGGTGACGGGCGCCATCTGGGCCGCCGCCGTCGACTGGGACGACTGGGGCGTGTGGGGCGGCCGCTGGAACGGCAACGACATCGACATCGACTGCAACAACTGCTTCAACAACCGCGACTTCAACGGCAATATCAACATCAACGACGTCGACTGGAAGAATGTCGATCGCAGCAAAATCAAGATCGACCGCGATCAGTTGAACAAGTTCGACCAGAACAACATCAAGAACAGGATCGAGAAGAATGGCGACAACGCCATCCGCGACCGCGCCCGCGACATCAAGAAGAACGACAGCCTCGCCACCAGGGCGCCGGGCAAGACGGCGGGAACGAGAGACGTGCGCAAGAGCACGCTCGACGGGCTGAAGGCCAAGCCCGCCAACGTGACCCGCCCCGCCAAGCCCGCCAACATCCAGAAACCTGCGGCCAGGCCTACCGCCAACCGCCCGGCGGCGAAGCCGGCCAAGGTGAACCGTCCGGCTGGCAAGCCAAAACCTGCGGCAAGGGTCGACAACCGGCCGAAGAAACCGTCGGGGCTTGGCAACGTCGATCGCGGCAAGGCGACCAAGGTCAGCTCCAACCGTGGCCACAAGTCGATGGGCGGCGGCCAGCGCGGCGGTGGCGGCCACAAGCAGATCAAGCGCGGCGGCGGCGGACGCGGGCGTTAACGGAACGGGAGGACAGGATTATGACACAGATGTTCAGCACCACCCGTCACACGGGAGTTTTGCATACGATCCTTCTCCGCTCTGTCTGCGCGGTGGCGCTTGCAGTGGGCATCGCCGTCTCGCAGCCAGCCGCTGCACAGGATGCGCCGGATGCGCCGGAGATCACCGCCTTTGCGGCCGCCGCCGAGCCGCCTGTCTTCGATACGCCCGAGGCAGCGGTCGAAGCATTCAAGCAGGCGCTCAACGACGCCGGCAACGGTGCGGTTGCGGCCCTACTCGGCCTCGATGCGGAAAAGCTGAAGGCCGACGAGAACGCGGACGAGACGCTGGCGGCGATCAAGGAGGGTGTGGCCAAGCAGCTTGTCCTCGATGGCGAGGGCGACCGCCGCACGCCGCAGATCGGCGACAAGCTGTGGCCGCTGCCTTTTCCGATCGTCAAGGGCGAGGACGGCAAGTGGGCTTTCGACACCTATGCCGGGCTCGAAGAGATCGTAAACCGGTATGTCGGCGAGAACGAGCTCACCGCGATCGAGACGATGCGCGCCTATGTCGATGCGCAGGAGGACTATGCGGCTCAGGACCGCGACGAGGACGGCGTGGAGGAGTACGCGCAGAAGCTTATCAGTACTGAAGGCATGACCGACGGGCTCTACTGGCCGACCGACGACATCAACGGTGAGAGTCCGGCCGGCGGCAATATCGATCAGGCCGAACTTCAGGACGCGGCCAAGGGCGAAGGCTATTTCGGCTACAAATACAACATCCTGACCGGCCAGGGCGATCATATCGCTGGCGGCGCCTACGACTACGTGATCAACGGCAACATGATCGCCGGTTTCGGCCTCATCGCCTGGCCGGCCAAATATGGCGAGACAGGCGCAAAAACCTTCGCCGTCAACCAGCACGGCGTCGTCTACGAGGCCGATCTCGGGCCAACCACCGAGCAGATCGTCAAATACATCGACCGCTTCAATCCGGACGATACGTGGCAGGTCGTGGGCGATTGAGAGAAATGGATCAAAAGCCGGGTTATTTCGAGTCGATCGGCACCAGGTCCTGCTGGTTTCTGACGCTTATCGTCAGCGTGATCACTTTGGTACCGGCCGGACCACAGTGCTTCAGGGCATAGTACACTTGGTCATCTTCGCAGTGTTCTTGTTTTTCGCTGCCGTGCCGTGAGGCCTCACCCCCTTCAACGCCCGGGATGGTCGTGAACGGCATACGTCCAGGCGCTTGGCCTTCGCCAGCCGCGCCCCTTCACCGCCGTCGCAAAAATTCCAGCTTCAGCCGGTTGATCTGCTCCGCGGTCCATCCCCGAACGTCAGTCACTTCGATCCAGGCATCGATGTAATGCTCCGGCGCATATACATGGCCGTACCCCATCGGGGCCGTTGTGGCCATCGCCATGTCGACGGTGAGCTGGAGAAGCGTCACGACCGGATACCATTTGAGCTCGGGAGACACGTCGGAACCGCGCGGTCCCGCCAACCATTCCGGCTGTCGGTACAGGGACCGGTAGTCGAAGAACGTCACCGGGTCGCTCGCATATTGAAGATAGACGATCCGCATCGGTCCCCAATGTGCGTCCGGGATCGCCAGGCCGTTCTCCTGGCTCGTGAACCGCACATACGACCCGTCCCTGAAGCGTGGCAGCCAGGCTGGCGATCCTCGCTCGCGGTCGCCGGTGACGGAACGCCAGATCCTGCTCGGAAATGGCGGGCCGCTCCAAAGTGCCCCCTGATACGGGTCGCCGATCACTTCGAACAACTCGGCGGATTGCTCGGAGCTCAAGGCGCCAAGGCTCAGCCCATGCAAATAGAGCCTGGGGCGCCTTTCCTTGGGAAGCGTGGTCCAATACGCGTAGACTTCCGCAAACAGGGCGCGAGCTCCCTCGGCGCCATAGCCGGGCTCGACCAGGAGAGACAGCCAGCTTGTGAGATACGAATACTGCATGGCGACGCTCGCGACGTCGCCGCCGTGGAGATATTCGACGGTGTCCATTGCAGCAGGGTCTATCCAACCGGTGCCTGTCGGCATCACCACGATCAGCACCGAGCGATCGAATCCGCCGACGCGCTTGAGCTCCTCGAGGGCGAGCTTTGCGCGCTCCTCGGCTGTCTCCGCAGACCGCAATCCGACATAGACGCGGATCGGCTCACGCGCATCCATCCCCAGGAACGAGCCTAAATCCTTGCTCGTCGGCCCGGTCGCGATGAACTCCCGTCCCGCCCTTCCTAGTTCGTCCCACTCGATCAGCGAGGTATCGCTTCCGGTCTTGCTGGGGTCGGCAGGCTGTTGGGTCTCGGGCTCGATCAGTTCATCGAATGCCTGGAAGGACGAATCCGCGGCATGGAGCGCAACCCTGAAGAAAACGCCGTTGACCACTGTCCAGAATAACGCAGCCGCAGCGGCAATGCCGATCACGTATGACACGCGTTTCGGCACCATCCGGCCAAGCATTCGCGAGATGAACAGGAACGTGACCTGAAACAATCGCGCCAAGAGTATCAAGAGCACGAAGGTCAGCAACGCGATCAGACCGACCTTCAGGGGGTGCGCAGTGTCTACCGGCTCGAGCCTCATGAGCTGCCGGATCGAATTTTGCCATTCAGAAGCCTGCCAGAGAAACGCGACGGCAACCAGGATGCAGGTGGCCGCAGCGACGAGTTTGATGGCCCGCAAGATGCGGCCGGTGGGCTTGGGCAACTCCAGATAGTCGGCCAGCCAGCGCCCGAACACGCCAAGCCCATATCCGGCCGCGAAAGAACATCCGGATAGAATGCCTTGCGTCACAAACGTGCGTGGAAGCAGGGTAGGGGTGAGCGAGGCCGCAAAGAAAAGTGTTCCGATCAGCAGGCCAGCGGCTGAGAAGGAACGCCAGAACCTGAAGATCCAGAATAGCCTCATTGGAGCGGCCACGTGCGATCGCTGGAGTGCTTCGAGGCAGCTTGCCGTGCAAGATGCGTCGGCGCAACCCGCAACTGCGCGGAACCACGGCGACGCCACGAACTCGATACCAATCTGGAGCAGTCTTCTTTCCAAACTTTAGGGGTGCGGTCGCTCGCCGTTCACCGCGCGTGTCAAAGGAGACTGAGCAGCGCGGCACGATGGCCGAGCTTCATCGTTTGTGGAGGTTAGAAATGGAGTTTGGAACAGAAACGCCACAACTCACAAAGCGCAAGGACAAAGGCTTACTGTATATCTGGCGATTCCGCGATGTGCGATGCTTGCCAGCGATGTGCGCGGAGGTGCGCTTGGATTACGCTACGGCCCCTTCCGGCCATCCTCTGTTAGGAGTGTTGCGCAGAACGACAATTGGATGGAAACAGGTGGACAAACGGCCATGGCGGCATCACCTGACGACGCTGCTGCTGCTGCGCGCGGGCTATGCCTACGTGCCCTACAAGCTCGCTGGAGAGCGTGATCGAGCAGAACAAGGAAGTTATTACCTGTCGCTTCGGCGGACGCAGGGGACGATCCGGATGGATGCGCCGGACTGGAACCCATGGCTGGAGTTCTTCCTGCGGGCCTTGCAGAGCCAAAAACAGCACCTCGAGAAGAAGATGGAGCGCGAGCAGGTCATGCTCGCTGCGCTGCCGGAGTCATCGGTCCCGATCCTCGAACTGGCGAGTGAGCATGGCCGGGCTACGGTGGCCGAGACCGCGAGGGTCAGCGGCGCGAGCCGCAACACGATCAAGGACCATCTGAAGGCGCTGGTCGAGCAGGGCCATCTGACTAGGCATTGCTCAGGTGCCTGGACACCAGAACGCCAGGCTCGAAGCAGCAAGTATGCAAATTGGTGGAAATTGCCGGAACCGGCTTAGCTTCGAGAATCGCCAACGCCTCATCGGATGTCCGTGCCTGTCGGAGTCGCGCCCGAACCTGAGATGCCCGAAGCAGCCGGCATATTTGGGAAAGGGCAGGGAGGAAGGCGGACGTGGCAGAGGCCGGCCAAAGTATAGTGTAAATGAGGTCAACGGGATCGTCGTCCGGGCCGTCGAAATCGATAGGCTGAGCCAAACGTGTCAAAGACGCGGCAGGCGAAGAGATCATACCGAGCAGAGCGTGGGGGATCGCGACGCCACGACCGATGCCCGTCGAGCCGAGACACTCACGGTCGAAAAGACCACGGATAACCATCTGCTCGTCAAGCCCATTTCTCCGAGCAATCCTGATCGCAATTCTTGACAAGGCTGATTGCTTTCCCTTCGTCACAAGATCAAGCGAAATGTCTTCTTCTGACAGGATGGGGGAGATCATCAGGGTCAACCTCCGTGTCGATCCAGACGCGATCGCAAATGAGCGTTCAGCCGCACTGGTCAAGCAGGACAGAGTTCTCTGTGGACTGAAGGAGTGGAGATGAGGCTGGCTGTCCCGGACGCGAACTCTCTCGCGTCCGGGCTAATGGCCGTTTTGAGGCGTTTAGGCTCCCGCCGGAAATTGAGGCTGAAAATATTCATAGCAATTCAGAGGTAGTGGAAGATATTTTGAAAATCAAGCAAAACAGGTACGGGCCTGACTAACAGAAATAATGCTTTTAAATGCCAGTTATTTTCGTTTGACGAACAGAACAGTCTCCTGCTTGCTAGCTGGGCGCGAACATGCCGTGTCAGAAAGTGAAAATCGAATTTTTAGACGGACTTCCAGATCTTCAGCCGTCGCAATTTTTATTTCAACCAGGAGATGCCGTGATGAAAAAACTCGTCCTCGCAGTTGCCTTGACAGTGGGCAGTTCGCTTTGCGCCATGGCGGCGAATGAGGTCACCAAAGCTCCGCCAGCCGCTCCTTACGAACAGGTCAGCAAGCTTGTGAAACTGCCCGACTTCCTGCCGGGCATGGGCCAACTTTTCGTCGATCCGACGACATTGCCTGCCGGACCATTCCTTGCCTATGACCACGATGGCGAGCTTGTCAGCACGATTTACATGCTGCCGATCAAAGACCTCAATCCGGACAAGCGTTTTGACGACCTCGCTTCACCCGGCGGCAATGTCGACCATGTGGACGTCTACTACAATGCCGGCCATCCGGGGGTAGAAGAGCCGCATGTCCATGTCGTGCTGTGGCATGCTTCGGCGGCTGACGAGGCACAGGTCGCCAAATGACACTGACGCGTCGTGAGATACTGGGCGCTGGCGGCGGGCTCGCCGCCGCCCTTTCCCTCTCTTCTCTGGCCGTGTTGGGTGGCGAGATGATCGAAGTCAAGATGCAAGGGCGCGACGACGGTTCACACGTCTGGTTCGACCCGATAGGCATTCTGATCAAACCAGGACAGACGATCCGCTGGACCAATCTCAATCCCGGCAATTCGCACACGACGACGGCATACAATCCCACAAACTTCGAGCGGCCGCTCCGCATGCCCAAAGCGGCAAAATCTTGGGATTCTGACTATCTACTGCCCGACGAAAGCTTTTCGGTTACTTTCACCGAGCAGGGGGTCTATGATTATTACTGCATTCCGCATGAGCATGCTGGAATGGTCGGTCGTATCGTCGTCGGCGAGCCCGAGGCGCATGACTGGACGAAGCTAACCGGAGCGAAGGGAGACCTACCGGAAGAGGCCGTCAAGGCCTTTCCGATGGTCGAAGACATCATGACGAAAGGGATCGTGCGGCGCGCCTAGGCATGCGTGCAGGATGCGTGACACCAGCAACAGGAGAACCCAAACGACGATGCGAATGGGAGCCCGAGTTTCCTGTTTGTCGTCAATGATCGATAGGGGCGACCATCATGACCGGCAGCGCGTTTCCATACGATAATGAAACACGAGCGAAGCGCGACGAGCGTCAGGTAGATATGCCTCTCGGTGCTCGGGCCGCAGCCCAACAACGTGAGCGTGCCACACATCGGCTTGCCGCCTTAGGCGAGATGACTGGCGGTATTGCCCATGATTTCAGAAACCTCCTGGCAGTCATCGGATCCGGCCTGAGGCTTGCCGAAATAAGAGCCGAGGAGCCCGAAAGCGTGAGGACCTACATTGCTGCAGCGCGGCAGGGAATCGATCGAGGTATCGAACTGACGTCACTGGTACTGGCCTTCGCAAAACATCAGGAACTCGAAATCCACGCTGGCAATTTGAATGAATTCCTCAGGTCTTTTGAGCCTTTCCTGAGATATGGCGCAGGCCCCGATGTCCGCGTCAAGCTGGAGCTTGGTTCCGATATCCCGAACTGCTTGATCGACCCGGCGCTGTTCGACTCTGCAGTGCTTAATCTCGTAATGAACGCACGAGATGCGATGCCAAGTGGCGGGGAGATCCGCGTCACCACTGAGCGATTGGTGCAGACGGCCCCGACGCCTGACCTGCCCGGGCCCGAAACCTACGCATGCGTTCGCGTCAAGGACGATGGTTGCGGCATGGCTCCGGAAGTCTTGCGAAAGGTATTTGATCCTTTCTTTACGACGAAGGGTGAGAAGGGCACCGGGATAGGGATGTTGCAAGTGCAGGCATTGGCGCAAATGGTTGGTGGTCGGATCCGGATAAAGAGTGAGCGAGGGATTGGAACAACGGTCGACCTTCTGTTCCCGTCAATCCAAGCGGACCTTTAGACGCCCAACAACTCCTACAATTTGATGTCGGCGCTCGCGACGGAATGCAATCCTGCCAGGGCAGGACCTACCACGCTCTCGTCCGCACTTGCGGATTGCACCGCGTAAACCGGATAGGAGAACTGCGGCATTTCAGGCACAAGGTGCAGCCGGCCGGCCTCCATGTGAGGCCGCACAGAACTCATCCTGAAATATCCGGAGCCGCCAGTCGCAAGAACATAGCTCAGTGCGAGCGGACCGAGATCGAAAGAAAGATCCGGAGCAGCACTCGGGAAATTCATCCCGTGGTGAAGTTCAAAATCCGGCCCCCAATCCATATAAACATAATCGGATTCGTCCAGGAGGCGCGCTTCGGAATTGGTCGTCACGAGGACGAGTTTTTCCTCCAGAAGCAGATCGATTTTCAAACCCGGTCTGTGGGGGGGCGCGTACATGATAGCCAAGTCGACCATTCCTGACGCGACCTGATTGATCAAATCCTTCGGCACATCGACGTGTACTCGAAGTGCAATGTCCTGAAGCGACCCGCGCATCCATCGGACCCAATCGAGCAGAAGAGGTTGCGCTAGGCTGACTTCGCTGCCGACCGTCAGAACAGCTCGACGTCCCGGGGGCACGGCAACCTGGTGAAGGGTGCGTTGCCATAGTTGGACGAACATCGGGGCGTGGCGCAGAAATTGCTCACCGGCCGGGGTGAGAGAAGCTCCGCCTTTGTGGCGAACAAAAAGCGCGCGGCCCAATTGCTGCTCGAGGCTGCGAATCCGTGCGCTTACGGTCGTCTGGGCGACATTCAAGCGCTCCGATGCCCGAATGAAACTCCCTGTCGAAACGATCTCGATGAAAGTCCGGGCGAGTTCAATGTCCATAAAACATATAGCATAAAAATTGCGTTTAAATGTCAATCAATTTCGTTTGCTAGATAGCTAGTCAGAGCAATAGGCTTCGAGATTATCCACCCAGCTCTGCGCTGAATGCTGCGCAGCGCCGGTGGGAGGGAGCGCAAGCAAATGACCGACAGGAGTTCGACCATGTCCCCAGTGCAGCAGGAACTTAGCGTCACCAGTGGTTTGCGCACGGTTGCACCCGCCCAGTACTATTCAAAGGTCGTGAAATTCATCGACGAGGTCGCCAAGGAGGCGGCCAACGATGCACCGACCTCGGTTGAAATCTTCTCTGACAGCGGCCACTGGTACTGCCGGGTTCGTCGCGGCGGTGAAAAGACCCGGCCGATGGGTCCCTATACCAAACAACAGGCCGAGCGGATCCAGGAAGCTCGGAGAATGTCGATCGCAGAAAGAGGAACCTCTCGGATCATGTTCGAGTAAGCGAGGATCTCACGATCACGCCGGCCGGCGCACTCACTCTACATGATGGTTCGTCATCGAATTTTTGAAACGTTGCGGCAGACCTGAGGACGTCGTCAGATAGAGATTTGATACGTATCGCCTAGCAATATAATTTGAGCATTGCTCGAAAAGAGGTCACCGGTTTTTCGAACAAAGCGATGCGCAAACAAGAAGTTACAGCGGTGCTTGATCTCTTTTTCACGCGCATCGCTGTAGGTGTCGGATCAGATCACGAAAAAATCGTCGGCCAGCAGCGTCGGCCTGTTCGTCAGCGTCGCGAGCTGTGTCACGCCGCCTGCGACGTTTCCGTTGGAATCGTAAAACAACGCACCCGTAACCTTGTCATAGACGATGTGGTCGTCGGCGTCGTGCGCGCTAGTCCCAGCGAAGAAGTACCCTGGCTCGAGGGCTCCGGTGGCTCCAAGCCCCTGCATTATCGAATTCTGGAGCCTGAATGTATCGGCCGTATGGTTGAAATCCGTGATGATGTCGCGGTTGGCCACTGAGAGCGGCGCGCTGAAAACGAAGAAATCGTTGCCGGCGCCACCAGTAAGCCGGTCAATGCCCAGGCCGCCCGTTAGTGCATCGTTGCCACCCCGCCCAAGCACGGTATCATTGCCTCGGCCGCCGTCCAGTTTGTTGTCGCTGTCGTTGCCGTCGAGCACGTTGTCGAGGGAATTTCCCGTGGCTCCGACGTTGGCGTTTCCGGTCAGACGCAGATTTTCTACCAGCCGGCGATCGACCGCCAGTGAGTACGTGACCAAGCTGAAAATCTGGTCGAGGCCCGCTTCGTCGATGACGTTGTCCAGCACATTGTCCACATAATAGGTATCGTTGCCGGCTCCGCCATTCATCTGGTCGGCCCCGGTCCCGCCATCGAGAAGGTCGGCGCCATCATAGCCCGCTAACCGGTCGCTACCCGCCCCGCCCCTTATGGTGTCGTTGCCGGCAAGGCCGACAAGCGTGTTGTTCCCATTGTTCCCGGTCAGCTCATTGTCGGAAGAATTGCCGCGACCATCGATAGCGGCAAGGCCGATGAGAGTCAGATTTTCGACATAGGATGGCAGTGAATAGGTGATCGAGCTGAACACCCAATCGTTGCCCGCCGCATCGGCCTCGACCACGCGGTCGAGCGCATTGTCGACATAGTAGGTATCGTTGCCTGCGCCGCCCTCCATGCTGTCGATTCCGACCCCGCCGTCGAGCAGGTTGCTGCCAGCGTTGCCGACCAGCCTGTTGTCGAGTTCGTTACCAATCGCGTCGATGTCGGCAACGCCGGTGAGTGTGAGCTGCTCTATTTGCTGGCCGGACAGCGAATACGTCATCGAGGTGATGACCAGATCGATGCCGGCGCCCTTAGCCTCGATGACTACGTCGAATGCGTTGTCGACGCGGTAGGTATCGTTGCCGAAACCGCCGGACATTTTGTCAGCACCAGCTCCGCCGTCCAGAACGTCATCAAAATTGCCGCCGTTCAGGATATCCGCCGCATCCGTCCCGGTCGGGTGCTGCTCCATCACGTCCGGCGCAGCATAGGCTCGCACGTAGTCGACGACCATGTCGTACGTGCCGGAAGCCTGCTCGGAGGAATACATGCTTAGCGTGACCAGCATATAGAGCGGCGTGCGGAAAAAGTCGCTCATTGGAAAGCGGCTCAGCTCTTTGCCGTCATAATATGTGGTGATCCAGTCAGTCGTTATCCTCGCGCCGTACGTGTGAAACGCTCCGTCGAACAGCGAACCGTCGAGGCCCGTATAGTTGCTTTCCCAAGCGTGGCTTTCCTTATTGCTCAAGTGCACCGCCTGGTGATGAGCATCGGGATCGCCGCCATACGCTTCAACGATGTCGACCTCGACGCGTGGCACAGTCTGATCGGGCGACAGCATCCAGAAGGCCGGCCACGCTCCCGCTCCGCCGTGAAAGGCGGCGCGCATCTCGAAATACCCGTACTTTTGCGCGAAACCCTCGCCGGCGCTGTTAACCGTTTGCATCGTTCCCGACTGCCAGGCGCCGTCCACCTGCTTCATGGTTATCGTCAGAAGCCCGTCAGAGACGGAGAACGGGTTGGTTTCTCCGACCGGCGGCATGTACTTTGCGGCCCCCGCGGGGGCGTGAACAGGCGCGAACCACTTACCGGTGCCGTTGTTCGGCACGACATCAAGCGTATTGAACTCGTCGGAAAAGGAGAGGTTGAACCCGGAGAGGTTCAGCTCCGATCCTTTGTACTGTTCGGTCCAATCGCCAGGAAGGGCAATCGCAGCCATTGATGGGCTCCTCGTTCTCGCAACATTTTCGCGGTTGACCCCACCAATATCTAATCGTTCATTTGTTAACGGAACGGTAATGGACACCGATTCCGCCGCAAATGGGTCAGTGCGCTTATCCCCCAGCGCTTCACGAGAAATTTGGGAGAAGTCGCAAATCGGTTGACGTAGCCGGGACTCGATACTGCGAATCCTCCATGGCGCATGATCCGATCGATACGCTCGGCAAGGCGACCCGGCACAACATGCTCGTCAAAGCCGAGTGCGGCTGCGGGAACGTGCGCTACTGCCGTTATTTCTTTAGCGGGGACCCACCAGGGCATCGACCTCTTGCATCTGGTCCACGTGACCGCCATTGGCGACGCGTTTCCGGATCGTCTTATCGCAATGCCCCTTGGGCGGCTAATAGCCTGTACTTTTCGAAGATCGCTAGCTTCTGCGGATAGGTGATCCGTACCTTGGCGTTGCACCCGTCGCATCTGAAGTGCGCGATCGTTCTTAGCGCAGAGCCCTTCCTTACCGCCGGATGCGAGCAATTCGGACAATCGAATGCGAGCGCAACATCAGACAAGTCTTGGGCTAAACCCATTTCCATCTCCTTCGCAAGCGCTGTGGCTACACTCTGGCGGGA
This sequence comes from Mesorhizobium sp. WSM4845, assembly GCF_055811455.1. Classification (NCBI taxonomy): domain Bacteria; kingdom Pseudomonadati; phylum Pseudomonadota; class Alphaproteobacteria; order Hyphomicrobiales; family Phyllobacteriaceae; genus Mesorhizobium; species Mesorhizobium sp. WSM4845. Next base: position 24,103 of record NZ_JBVVQA010000019.1, on the reverse strand, counting down.
CTCAATGGGGCAATGCAGATGCGAATGCCAACGCGGGACTAGAACAATTCGTCAGGGAAAGCCGCCCAGCTAGTGCGCCTTCTCTGCGCCCTTTGAGAGACGAAGAGACCTCAATTCATCCAGCAGTTCGCGCTCCTTGGTAGTAATGTTTCGGAAGATTGCGACAATCGCCACCGCTAAGGCCTCGGCATCCCGGCTTGAAGAGTCCATGTGTTCATCTGCGCAAACCTGATCGAACACGCGTTCGCAAATAGCCAGATCATGAGGGCTGAGGCAGGTGCGATTGAAACGCCGACGCAGCATCTGTGCGAACCTTTCAGGGCCTGTTGCCAGTGTTTGCGGCGGACTTTTTTTGTCGATGAACCGCTGAGGCGTGATTGGAATAAGTTTACTCGCTGACCGATAATTGGTCTTTCAATAGTCCCAAAATCAGGGCGCACTCGCGAGCTCTATACTGTCCAGCAATCATAAGTTGGCGGTAATCCCGCAATTTTTGTTCTGGGACATGAAATCCTCGCCGAAATTCCGCCGCCTCTTTCGGAGTTCGTGTGCAACCGAGTCTACTGGCGGCGACTTTCACACTCGCCAGTGAGCATCCGACCTTGGCTGCAATATCTTTCAAAGGTTCGTTATTAAAATATCCATCAAGAATTATCTTGCGACGAGCTTCTGTTTTGAGCTTTGCGTTCATTTCGTTGCCTCCTCAACTACGCTTTCACCGTGCCAGACTCTATACGCACCACGTTGAAGAGTGTCGTTATCGTCGCATCCAGAAACTTATCTCGGAATGCATTTCTTGCTGTAACCCAGTGTGATAGCCCTCTGTGGACTCGCGTTCAGCTGGTCTTGCCAGATGGCTGTGATACACCACATGATTGCGGTGGCGATGGGCATACCGGAATCGGATACGGCACTACGCGATGGACGCTAAGAGGCAGGACAAGGCGCTTGCGAGGCAGGCGCTTGAGCGCGATCGACGTCGTTGGCCGCGCGAAGCTCAGCCTTACAATGAGGCTGCCCCGTCACTTGCGCCGGCGCTCGAACCTTTGCCCTTTTCGACGCTCGAACTGGCGCCAGAAGATCAATTCGTCGCTTGGCAGGCGCATATGGCTCCGCTTGTCGAGATCAAGTTGCCGGATGACAAATCGCTCGACGATGGCTTTCCCGCCGACCACACGGCTTGGAACCTCGGCGGCATGCTGATCGTTCAACAGCGCGCACCGGCACATAGTTATATGCGTTCTGCTGCGAAGCTTCGGTCCAGCTCGATCGATCACTGGTATATCGCTTTGCCGCATACTGGCCGGTCGTGGACGGAGGTCGATCGCCGCGTAGCGGAAAACCAGCCGGGCAAATTGGAGATTAGATCGCTTGGCTACCCGTTTCGGGGGAGGGCAACGGAATCCCAAAGTCTCTTTCTCTATTTGCCGCGTGATTTGTTCGCCGATGCGGCGGCAACCCTGGACGCAAAGAATAATTCAATTCTGTCCGGCAACTTTGCCAACCTTTTGCTCGACTACCTCAAGAACATCGAAGCAAGACTGCGCAGTCTCACGGTTGACGATCTGCCCCGCATCGTGCACGCAACCCGCAGCATGATCATTGCCTGCCTCTCGCCCCCGGCGGAACATGCCGCGGCCACCGAACAATTGGTGAGTGTCGCGCTGATGGAGCGAGCCCGTCGATACGTCCACAACAATCTGGATGCGGCTCATCTGACGCCGGATTCAATGTGCCGGGCGCTCGGCGTCTCGCGGACGCGTCTTTATCAGTTGTTCGAACCGAGCGGTGGTGTTCTCCACTACATACAAAGTCGCCGACTTCTGGCAGCCCATGTTGCGCTTAGCGATCCGGCGGACAGCCGGCGCATTGTTAATATTGCCGAAGCCGTCGGGTTTAGTTCAGCGGCTAATTTCAGCCGAGCTTTTAGCAAGGAATTCGGCTACAGCCCCCGCGAAGTCCGAAGCTCCGTGGTGTTACCGCGCCCCGCCAACTCCGTTTCGCATGCCGGACACGAGGAGGCCTCTTCCTTTGAACATTGGCTCAAAGCGCTCGGAAGCTGAGTACAAGATCGGGATGAACCAGAATATTTTCGTGTCGCGTTCACCGCGCCATCAATTATAGCCGATCCCCGATTTATCAACCGACTGTTCATCGATGTCGCCGCGCATCACAGCGGAGCATACATTGCAACTACGCAGCATAAGACACTTGTTGAGAGCGCGAGTCGTATGTTTGCCAAGCCAAGAAACAAAGAGATAGAGCGGTTCTGCGGTTCCTTGAAATGACGAACCGCTCTAGCCCGGATTATCTCACCAGCAAAGGGCTGCGTAGGCTGGCGGCGATCCCGGACAGCAATTAGCCGGTCGGGAACGGTGCAAGAGCGCCGCGCCGGGCAAGATATGTACGCCGGGATAAGTATTAGGATGCAAAGCTAACGACAGATCGGCTTCGTGCGTAGATGCTTGCAATGCTTGGCGGGGGCTCGGCGGCTTGACGGGGGCTCGGCACAGGTGGCAGGCATCATGTTGGGGAGATGTCGTGCTGCCTGTGCCGATAGCCGCCGCTGCGCGGTCAAAGGTGGCGTCATTGAGTAAGCGTGCCAAGGTCGTTGGCGGCCGGCTGGAGTTTCTTCCGCCGCAGATCCCGACTCGGGTCGAGCGGCCGCCTGAAGGTGAGGGCTGGGTCCACGAGGCCAATCTCGACGGCTATCGAACCCAGATCATCATCGATAATGGCGGTAAGCGTCTTTACAACAAGAACGGCCGCGACTGGACCACGAAATACTGGCCCATCGCACTAGCCGTCGATCTGCCATGCCGGACTGCCATTCTCGACGGCGAAGTCATTGTTCCCGGCGAGCAGAGCGCTTTCGATTGCCCTGCGCTGGAAGTGGCGATCTGGAACGAGCCGAGCCGGCTGGTGTTCGTCGCGTTCGATATCCTCCATCTCGACGGCCACGATCTAGGCTCCTTGCCGCTGCTGCAGCGCAAGCAGGCGCTGTGGCAACTGATTGAGCCTGGCCTCGGCAAGATCCAATACAGTGAGCATTTCGAGGGCAGCGCGCTGGCGCTCTTCCGCACCGTCGAGAAGATCGGGCTCAATGGAATTATCTCGAAGCGCGCCGACAGCCGCTACAGGAGCGGACTGTCGAGCACATGGCTGAAGGCCAAAAAATTTGAAGAAGCCGACTCCCGAGTTGGGGGTCGTTTATGAGCCAGGCACGGTTCCAATGCCCTGATCGCTGCTCACGGGCGTCCTCACCGATTTGAGGCCTACGCGGGCGGACGCGACGCGCATACCAATCTGGCGGAACAAATCATGATCATTCTCATTGTGGTGATCATCAAGGGAGATTGATCATGGGTGACCGGCACAACCCAAAAATCGAGGCATCGGCAAATGTCGAAAAGGACCCGGAAGATTGGATCAGCGGAGATGATCCCATGACCCCCGCACAAGCCTCCTATTTGAAAACTTTGGCCGAACAGGCCGACGACCCTGACGCCTATGCTGACGGCCTCAGCAAGGCGGAAGCCTCTAAACGCATCGATGCACTCCGGGAGAAGTTAGGCCTGTAGTGCCCGCTCGTGGCTGTTGGCCTCCGGCGACGGGGCCGTTCCATCGAACCCGACAGCGGCTCTGTCCAGTTTGTTACCGTGGTCTGACCCCGGGGATGAGTTGCATTGCGTTCTGCAACCGCTCGCTGGATAGTCCTGGCGATGTTGCAGACCTTGATGACTCATTGGCCCCAGGTCCTCGCGATCATTTCGGTGGTGATGGCGGCCATCGGCATCGTCCACGCCATAATGACGAAGGAAGACGTCCGCGCCGCCACAGGTTGGGTCGGCGTGATGTTCCTGTCGCCATTCCTCGGCGCGATCATCTACGCCGTTGCCGGCATAAACCGCATTCGTCGTGCAACGATCAGCGCCATGCGGCCCCCTTCCAGCGAGGCGGCTTCCGCAAAACATGAGCGCAACTTTGCCGCCGAGGAATTGATTGCCGAGCGGTACGGCCAACGCTTCACCGGCTTGAAGACATTGGGCGACAGGGTGGCCCGGCGTGCCCTGACCTCGGGAAACGCGATTGCGATATTGGAGACAGGTGACGAGGCCTATGCCGCAATGTGCCGAGCGATTGACGGCGCTCAACGCACTGTCCTTCTCGAGACCTACATCTTCGACAATGACGATGTCGGGCGGCTTTTCGTGGAATCTCTCGCGCGAGCCGTCCAGCGGGGTGTCAGCGTTCGCGTGCTGATCGATGCCGTCGGGGCGCGTTACTCCGTCCCCAGCATTCTTGGGCGCCTGCGAGAGGCGGGAATCCCGGCAGACCTCTTCAACGGCAACATTGTCATGGGCCTGCGTCTTCCCTACGCCAACCTCAGAACGCACCGGAAGATCCTGGTCGTCGATGGCACGATTGCGTTCACCGGAGGGATGAACATCCGAAAGGGATTCTCAGCCGAGTTCGCCGGCTCCTCCAGCGCGAGGGACACGCATTTTCAGGTCACCGGGCCGGTCGTGGCCGACCTTTTTTCGGTTGCCGCCGAAGATTGGCGCTTCGTGAGCGGCGAGTTCCTGAAAGGCGACACTTGGCAAGTGGCCACGTTTCCCGCGGCTCCCGGTCAACCGATGCTGGCGCGGGCGGTTGCATCCGGGCCGGATGCCAGCATCGAAACGAACCACAACTTGCTGATCGGGGCATTTTCCGTCGCCCGCAAATCGATCCGCATCATGTCGCCCTATTTCCTGCCGGATCGGGAACTGATCAGCGCGCTGACGACCGCGGCCAGGCGAGGTGTCGAGATCGACATCGTGGTACCGGCGATGAACAATCTTTTCCTTGTAGACCGGGCGATGACGGCGCAATTCGATCAGGTCCTGAAGCACTATTGCCGCGTATGGCGCACGCAGGGCTCGTTCGATCATTCGAAGCTGCTGTCGGTCGATGGAGTTTGGGCTTATATAGGTTCCTCCAATCTTGATGCCCGGTCCCTGCGGCTGAATTTTGAGATTGATGTAGAGGTTCTTGATGCAGGATTTGCCGCGGAGATTGATGCGCGGATCGGATCGGCAATCGCCTCAGCCACGTCTGTAACGATCGAAACCTTGAGAGCCCGGCCATTCATCGTCCGCCTGTTCGACCGAGTGTTGTGGCTGGGATCGCCCTACCTTTAGAGGCTTTCTCGTTCTGCCCGGGGCAATTCGGGCGACGCAGCCATCGCTCCTTTCGAGCGCCGCATCTCGTCAGGGCAGGAAGCAGCGATTGCAGATCCTGTTTGAGTGAGACAAAGCTAAGTCTTGAAGGTAGTGAGGACGAGCAGCAGACTCATGCAAAGAACTGGACAGAGCTTTCCTGCAAGTGTGCTCAAATCCATTCGCGACAGAAAGAAGCAGAAGGCGAAGGCTGCGCCGTCCGAAGGGACACGCCCTGCGGGGACTCTGGTCGCATCTTACAACGTTCACAAATGCGTGGGCGTCGACAGAAAGTTCGATCCCGAACGAATCGCTCGCGTCATCCGGGAAATCGGTCCGGATGTCATTGCGTTGCAGGAAGCGGACAATCGCTTTGGAGATCGTGCCGGCCTTCTGGATCTGCTGCGTCTCGAATTGGAAACAGGCCTGGTGCCGGTGCCGGTGTCCGGAAACGGCAAAGGACACGGCTGGCACGGCAACGTTCTGCTTTTCAAACGGGGCATCGTTCGCAATGTCCATCAGATAAAGCTCCCGGGGCTGGAGCCGCGCGGAGCCCTGGTTGCCGAAATCGATCTGGACGAGAAACGAACTCTGCGCATTATCGCAGCCCATCTCGGCTTGCTGCGCCGATCGCGCTCCGAACAGGCCCGTGTCGTGCTCGAAATCATGAACAGACCGGACGAAAAACCAACACTGCTGCTCGGCGATTTGAACGAATGGCGACTCGGAAACCGTTCCGCGCTGAATACGCTGCACACGACTTTCGGTCCCGCGCCACCGGCGGTCCCCACCTTTCCATCGAGTCTGCCGCTGCTGTCGCTCGACCGGATCATGGCAAATCGACACGGAATGATCTCATCCGTCGAAGCCCATGACACGCCGCTTTCGCGGGTCGCCTCCGATCATCTGCCGCTTATAGGATTCGTTCGCCTGTGATGTAGCTGCCGAGCCCCATGAATGGAGATCGGTTCAAAGGGAAGCTCTAGACTGGACTAGCGGAGCGGGGCGGCCCAGCGGCTTTGGTTGCGGGGGGAGGTCGCTGGGCCTAGCGAGCCTTCGGGGGCGTGCTCACGTGGCTGGTGAATACGCGACTCTCCCCGATCAGGGAAACGTCCATCCAAGCCCCATGGAAGGCACCAGACTCGACCATGAGTGGGAACGGCTCAGCCCATACCAAGACGCAAGAATTTAGGCTACCTTTCTGGGACTGAGCTGTCGCGACTTATGGTCGGTCGCATCATGTGGGAGACCTTTCTCCAATCTCAAAGCCGCTTCCATGCGTCGATCGCTATTTCAGAAGTATTTTGTAGTCTTGTTCGCGGCGGCCATTTTTCCAATGGCTGCCGGTGGCATCAGCAACACGTGGTTCAGCTATTTCGACCAGCGAGCGATCCTCAGTGCCCTGCTGCGGTCCGAGGCAACATCGGCGGCCGACAAAATTGAGAGCTATCTTGACGACATCAAGATTCCGCTCGGCTCCACGATCCCGGAGGACGTGTCGGCCAATGCCGGCGTGAAACAGCTTCGGCTTCTTGTCCTGCGCGTGATGCACCAGGTCCCGGGAATTCTCAGCATCAGTTTCGTCGACGGCGCCGGCGCGGAACGGCTGCACGTCTCGCGCACTGGCTCAAACAGGACGGAAGGCGGGGCGGATCGCTCGGGCGATCCCGCTGTCGTCGGCGCCAGGACGGCGAAGGTCTGGTATGGCCCGGTCGCCTATCGCCAGGGTTCCGAACCGTCGGTAACCATGGCGATGGCGAACTACGACGATACAGTCCTAGAAAACACGATCATCGCCGAAATCAGTCTGAAGCCGATCTGGCTCATCGTTTCCGAAATCCGCGTGGGCCGCAGCGGCCAGGGACTTGTCGTCGACCAGACCGGCCACCTCATCGCTCACCCCGCGATCAGCAAAGTGATGCAGGGCGCCGACGAGAAAGCAGCTTTGGCCCTGCGCGGATTGGGGGATGCGATCGCCGCCGCGGGCGGCACTGCGATTGCAAACCGCAACGCCGAGAATGAACGCGTTGTGACCGCTGGCGCGCCCGTTGCCGCGGCCGGGTGGACGGTATTTGTCGAGCAGTCGCAGGCAGAGGCTTTTGCACCCCTATACGCTTCATTGTGGCGGACCGGCGGGTTGTTCCTCGCCGCCACAGTCCTTGCGGCGGTACTCGCCTATTGGCTTGCCAGACGAATGAGCGGGCCCATCCGATTGCTGGAAGAAGGCGCCCTCAAGATCGGTGCCGGGCAATTCGATCATCGGATCAACATTGTCAGTGGAGACGAACTCGAGCGGCTGGCTGCGCGGTTCAACCAAATGGCGCAGGAACTCGCCATATCGCGGGACCGCGCTGAGCGAATGACGCGTTTGAAGCGCTTCCTGGCGCCACAGGTGGCGGAGCTCGTAGAAAAGGCTGGCGACGAGAGAATGCTCGCCGGACAGCGCGCGGAAGTGGTCGCTGTTTTTTGCGATTTGCGTGGCTTCACCGCATTTTCGGCGCACGCTGCGCCTGAGGACATCATGCAGCTCTTGCGTGAGTACTACGAGGCGCTCGGCGCGATCATCACCCGGTATGAGGTGACGCTGACCAGTTTTTCGGCGGATGGATTGATGATTCTCGTCAACGCCCCGGTTCCATGTGAAGAGCCGGCGCTTCATGCCGTAAAAATGGCTGTCGACATGCAGGATTCCACACAAGAGCTCATATCTGGCTGGCGGCAGCGTGGTTATGATATTGGCTTCGGCATGGGGCTCGCTATGGGGTGGGCAACGGTGGGTCGAATTGGCTATGAGGCCCGCGCTGACTACACCGCAATTGGCAATGTCGTGAACTTGGCATCGAGGCTGTGTTCGTCCGCTGAAGATCGACAAATCCTCATCGATTATTCCGTAGCGCGCCATCTGCATGACAAAATACCGATCGTTGACCTCAGTACTCGCCAGTTCAAAGGCCTAGACGGGCACGTTCGCGTCTACAATGTTGAGACGCAAGGGATCGAGCGGCCGAATTTAGATCCTGCTGCGAATGACGCCACGGCAAAGGGCTAAGCTCCTCTGCATCGACGTCCGCTATCGTTCTTCCCTGCACCACAAGCGGACCTACTGCTCCCGGCCCATTTCGGTCTTTTAATGCCACTCGCTCTGACGGCCGCTACTGGCGGTCAGTTCGCGTCATGCAGGTTGGAACTCAATTGCATTCGCCTAGCAACTTCGCACGATCACGAAACCGGTAACCTGTTGAGACTATTGGTATCGAAATCTGTGAACCAAAAGAGCGAGGTTGCCAGGTTCGGAGAATATCGGCCGAGAGAGCCCTCATTCAACGGGGAATAGTCGGCGGTGCGGCTGCCAGCTTTTCTTTGAAAAGCCCGCAGTTCTGCGGGATTCGCGGGCCGTTAGACCGACAGAGAATGTTGGGGCAAGGTGCGTTGGCGGAGGGAGAGGACCTGAAATCCAACCTTCTCCACGAATCTGCGATCACCTTCGTAGTCGGGGTGTTCGGCCGATGCTGTTCAGTCGACCTGTTCAATCTGCGGACCTGGGTCGACCGGCGGAGCCGGCGTGCAATCTTGCCCCTTGCATTCCTCGACAGGGTTATCGGCTGGTGGAAGGCAGTTTTGGCCCTCGCAATGAACTGCCGGCTCTGGCGCTTCTACGTGGTTAGGCGGAACAAGCTGATCCTCAGCGCGAACGGCCGGCATTGCTACGCTGATCATGCCCGTGCACAAGAGCGCAATCCGAAGCAATTTCATTTCCGCCTCCGTGCCTGGCAGCGAGCTGTACCCTACACTTTCGAGCTGCGGCCGCATCCTCTCACCCGCGAACGACGTTAACACGGAGTTTCAGTGCTGGCCGGCAGGGAGCGGGCCAAATGATCAGTGGCGGTGCAGCGCAAGGCGGCGAAGGGAGCAGTGATTCGAGCTTATGCCGAGTTGCGACCCGAAGGGACGCCTGCGAAGATCGCGCGGCCTAGCGGCTGCCACATTCGTGATTTTCGCGCTCCGACCCGCGGGCGACCTTCAGTCGCGAAGGGCAGTCGCGTTCTGGTTCCCGAGTGAACTGATAAGGCCGGCGGACGTTTCTCTGCGAATCCAACACCATTGACGGCAAGACCGTGGAGAAATCCGAGCATAAGCCTGCGCGGCAGAAACAAGACACGCCCGGTGCTTTGGCGAACTTTCCGTACGACCGAATGACTGTCGAACGATTTCGGGCGGCCTTTCCGCGAGCGAGGTGGAGCGACGAGCGCAGGAGCTGGTTTGTACCAGGCAAGACGGCAGCCCGCCGCGTCGACCGTTGGCTGGCGCGCGAGGCCGAATTGCTGGCGATCCACGGCGACAGCAAGGGGCGGGATGCCTATTCGTTCGACCCCATCTCCAGTCCCTATCTCGAGGTTGCCGAGGATCTGCGCATTCGGACACCCTATTCGAAGACCATCCTTCGGGAACTACACGAAATTCCCTGGGCAAGTTGGGATGATGAACTCCGCGCGTGGCGCGTGCCGTTTCGGTCCTATGAGGAACTGCGGCGCCGATGGCCGACAATCGAAGAGGCTGCCAAATGTAGCGAACCCGAGGAAAGGAAGCGACGACGAGAGGCGGAGAAGGACTCGGAGGCTCAAAGAGCCACACGGTTGCGATATGCGGAACGCCGCCGCCAACGCTATCCGTTGTCGGCTGAAGACTTGCCTCCGATGGGCCGCCCCGTCGCAACAGAGCAGTACGGCGTCGTCGTCTTTACCGATGTGTCAGGCGAAGTCGCCGAGCCGCCAGTAATGGCCGCCTTCTATCCACATGCGACGCGGACGGACATCGACTACGTGTGGGGAACGTGGTGCTCGGCGACGCTGACGGAACTCATCAGGACATGGCCCGCTCGTCGTGAGGCCGGCGAAATGGAGCACTCCCGCGGCTGGTGGCGGCCGACGCTTGGCGAACTTAGAATTGCTCGTCGAAACGCGCGCGTCATCGAGCGTCGAAGGCGAAACCGCCGTCTCAGTCCAATGTCGTGAAACTCCGACCGCGACCCGGCCGGCCCGCTCTTTCCGCCAGAGGCGCGGGCTTTCATTTGTTTGGCCGATGCGGCGGTCCGCTGGCGGGGGGCCGAGGTTGAAAATCTGTGGTGATCTGTCGAGTACAGCGATGGGCTCCCTGAGAAAGCCGGCGGTTACCTTTCGGATGCCCTGAGGCTCCGCGCCGCCTCATCGAGTGCCAGCGGATCGTCACCGAGGCGATCTATGAGGTCTTGAGCTTGATCGCCGGTGATGGCTGTTCTCATCGCCAGCGCTTCCGCTGCCTCAACATCCGATTGACCAGCGGCGCGCTTGCCTTGCTTCCCTCGGCTTTGGGTCTGCGCGGGAGCTGGTACGTCGGCCGGTGGACGAGCACCAAGCGAGCGGTCTTCGTTCTCGATTTCCAAGGTCGCCTGATTCCAATGACGCTCGTGCAGACCGTGCGTCTGGCCTTCTCGTTCCCAGATCTCATATGCGCGGCGCCGAATGCGTTCGTGTTTGTCGTCTGACATGAACGTTCCTCCTTGTAGGTTCTCACCCAACGCGAAGGAGCGTCGGAACGATCCGACCCTAGACGCCTATTTCGGAGAAAAACAGAGACCCGGAAGGCTAGCTTCCGGAAGACCGTGCCTGCCGCGTTTGCGATGCCGCGATGCGTTAGGTGGCCCAGCGCAAATCCTCGTGCGCTGCTCCGGGAGCAACACCACGAAGGAACGTGACAGGCTCTCCGATCGTTGAAGGCTTTTGATCGAGCCATATCATGCCATCGACCTCGATACGAAAAATGGCATACGATCCCGACAGCAGAATCCTCTCGGTGTGGTTCGTGGCCAGCGGCAAACGGTACGAGTTCGAGCGCGTGCCGCCGGAGACCTTTGCCGCGTTCAAAGCCGCCTTTGCCAAGGGCCGCTACTTCAACGAGCACATCCGCAATCACTTCCGCTACCGTCTGGTTGGACCGGCGGTCGACTGAGCAGCATCAGCGGACGATCTCTTTGGGCAGGGATGCGGCTCATTCGCCGTGGCCGTCCGGCCGTCCGGCCGGCCCTTTGCGAGGCAAGGTCTTATATCGGAACGAAAGGCGGATTCGCGAATTCTACTGCGAGATAATCGGAATCGTCGCCCATGAGGCTCGCGACCCTCCACCTTGAAACTGCGAGTTACGGCGACGTATATCGCGCCGCAAGGCTTGTTCGCCTGAGGCAGCAAATGATCCGGCACATCAAGCGCACTGGCGCCTCGGCTCAAAAAGTCGAGCAAGCGCTGGCTAGTCTGGCCGAAGCAAACGCACCCATGGACCGGCTCGCGCGGCGTCAGTAGGGCCGCGACGACGTAAGGAAAGGCCTTCGAGGCTGCTGCCCAGGAGGAGGGGTTGCTACGCAAGTCCTCCAACTAGGGCTCACTTCGCGTGCGTGCTGTTGAACACCGGATGTCGCACACTTTCAATTCACAGGCTCGAGCGGTTGGTGCTCCGCCTCCGTATGGTGAAGCACCTGGCCGAGATCGCGCATGTCGAAATGCTGCCCGCATGTAGGGCAGTGTTCCAAATGCTACGCCTCGGGCTTGATCGGCCGGTCGTGATCTTTGCCTCGAAAACCCGTGCCTTCGTTGTTGGTCCGATATCTCATTTCCGCTCCCGCAATACCCTCGCGGCTTTTGTCAGGGCTGACCGATCATTGCCGTTCTTTTTGATCAGCTTGCTGACCTGGCTCGGCGAGATTCCATTCTCTCGCGCGAAACGTTCTATCTCGTAGTACTCGTCGATCGACAAACGATTCTGGTTGTCTTCCATTTCCGTATTCCTAGCCGGGTTCAAGCAAACGGCACGTTGAAAGGACCCTAGCAACGACTGCCTGCAGCCGCGGTTCCGAGCGGCGATACGTCCTTGCCTGTTTTGCGAACAGATAAGACTTAGGTCCGGTGGAGGATCGGACCGAATCCCCTCATGGGGCTGGCTTCGCCGTGCACAGGAACCGAAACGTTCAAATTTTATTGAGTGGGGTCTGTTGCGTTGGAGTTTGCATGGGAGGTTTGCGCCATTCCAACCCGACGATAGCGAGCCATAATCCAACACAGAAACTTCCTGGAACTTTAGCCATTTCTAAAAATTGTCTGTGACCAGTGGGCATGCCCCCCGCTGCCCGCTGTAGATCGGGCTGCAACCCGATCGGGCCCGCGCTCTCCGCCAGAGGCGCGGGCTTCTCTCGCTTTTCTCCGTGAAGAGCGGGGCAGAGACGTCGCGCGAACAGACGTTGGATCAAAAGCCGGCTCACGGGAAATCGAAATGCTGCCATTCCACGCATCGATGGACCCGACATTGACCCTCAAGCGTCTGGACATAGGAGGCGACGGGCACGGCGGGCCGGTCGCACTCATTGCCAAATTGGCGGACATATCGATCATAGGTGTTGCGGCCGGTGGTCAGGACGACCGCGCGCCGGCTCTGGATCAGCTGCTGCGTCTGTTCGCAAGTCATGGTGCGCGCATCCGGCCGGGCGTAAGCCATGCTTGTGGCCGCGAACAGGATCGCCGCGGCTGTCGATACGATTGGGCGAGCTGTCATGCTGCATCCTCACCAGGGTCGTGCCTAACGCGCACCTTCGCCAGTGGTTCCGCAGCTTCACCCGGAGCAGCTAGAGCGTCTAGCCGACAAGGCAGGCGCCACCCCGCCGTAGGGTTCATTCTCCTCTGTGGAGCGCGGGCTTTTCAATTCACAGGCTGCAGCGGTTGATGCTCCGGCTTCGCATGGTGAAGCACCTGGCCGAGATCGCGCATGTCGAAATGCCGCACACTGGACAATGTTCGAAATGCTCCGCCTCGGGCTTGATTGGTTGGTCGTGGTCCCTGCCTCAAAAAACTTCGGAACCGTTGCAGAAATCACGCATTACAACTGCAGCGGTCGATTCCTTCAGGATGTAGCCGCTAAGACACTCCCCAAGTGAAAGCCCGTTGCCGGCCCCTCCCGCCAGCGGGCTTTTCGCTGTACGGCGTCTTGTCGTCAAAGCTGACTGGCGGTAGTCCGCTGTGTAAAGCCATAAGGTGCCCCGCAATGGGTCAATACGTCTGGCACCGCAATTGCATGGTCAAGGATGGGGAATGGGTTGGAGGCCGGTCGCTTCGCAAATGGAGCGGCGGGTCTACTACATACCGGCCGCGCGCCAGGATAAAGCGCGTCGCATGAGGTCGGTCAGACGCGCGCTTTAAGACTTGCCTGTCGCAACCGATGGTAGTAACTGATATGATTAAGTCTAAAAGTTGAGTAAATGTGACGCGGGTTACTAGGTGCCATGAGCGAGCGCGGTGAGGAATACCTCCCTGAATGGATTACAGGCCATCTGTCCGATGATCCGGTAATTGCCAGAGACATCTCGGCCAGAATTTTGAACATGAACAATGTTGGGGTCCCGTCCCGTGGGATGAGGAGAAGCCAGCGGAAAGAAGCGTCGATCGAGGGCGGCGGTGAGATTTTGGGGGCTCTGTCGACTCGCGCGATCACCGTCATCTTCCCAGACGCAACACCCATCATGCTATTGGCTGTTTTGGCGCTTTCCGTGCTGTTGCTCCTGGGCGTGGCAGGTTCCGGGCTATTAGATGAGGCGGTTGCGTCAACACTCTGATCGGGAGGCCCACTTGCGTTTCCCATAGACCTCAGGAATATAATCCTCTCCGTTGCGGCGAACCCCTTTCACGGAGATCGCCATGCCCCAAAAGACCCTCGCCGACACCCTGGCCGCCCGCGAAACCATCTATGTCAATTGCGGACACCCGATGTGCTGCAAATCGACGAAACTCGACATCCAGGCGCTGATCGACAGGCTCGGCCGTGACCACGGCTCGATGCATGACGACTTGGTCGGGCTCTTTGTCTGCTCGAATTGCAAGGCTGCCGGCCGTGACCGCCGGCAGGTGTTCTTCACATGCATTCCTGACTACGAAGGCCAGCAGCGGGCGCGCAATCGCGACTGGAAGCCAACTTTCGAACGAAGGGCTGAAAGTGGCCGGCGCCGCTTGTGGGGGGCGTTGGGGTAAGATCGCCTGAGTGCGCCGGCCGGGCGGATTGGGGTCCGCCGTTAGAAAGTACCGACCGTGGCGATTCATGTAACTTCCGTGATCGCGGAAGTCCCTAGGCGGATACTCGCAGGAAACCCGTGGAAAGCAAATTCGGCATTATGCGAATCGGCCCCGCCAAGGGAAATTGGTCCAAACGTTGGACAGGGAGGGGAGGCTTTCAGCTGAGTACTTGATTTTTCTGGTACGCCCAAGGGAATCGAACCCCTGTTGCCGCCGTGAAAGAGGCGTTGGTGGCGGGTCCATCGCATTTGCAGACACATCCGAAAGCGGCCAGCACGGTGGCGACACTGTGGCGACACGGAAGATGCAGAGGTCCAGCGGCCGAGGAGAGTTGACGGTAAGTGGCTGATATAATTTGAAGAATTGGTGGGCGATGCAGGGATTGAACCTGCGACCCCACCCATTTGAAGACTTGATCCCGATCGGGCGAACCACGGCGCCTCGGAAGTGCCGGGCGAGGGCAGCATCCAACCATCTTGTATTCTTCTGCTGGGTCGGTCGTTTGTCGGAGCTTTCGTGTGATCCCACACGGCAGTTTTTAAGAAAGCTAATGCTCGCTCATTCATTCACAACCTTGCCTCGATATTGAGGGCAGAGCATTGTGAAAGCTGGCGCGGCAAAAATACCGCCGGAGGCGCAGTTATTTTCAACGGGCATTTTGAAGGACATTTGCCCCAACTTGATGGTGCCCTTACTGCAATTTGCTTCCGCACGAATTGCATCGCCGAGAAGGTCCGCTTTCGGCTGGCGAATGCACTCTTCGGGCGAGGCATAGCCGCCTTGGTTCACATAGCCTTCATGGCATGCCTTGACGATATCCGGCTCCGTGAATTTTGCCGTGGCGCGTGCATGTTTGGTGTTAACGCCGGTGATCTCGATGACTGTCGCAGGCGGTTCTATGCAGCTTCTCTGCAACTCTGCACCCGACGTCGCAGTGGCAAAAGACGAGAAGCTGACAGCGAGAAGGACGGCTCTCGTCGGGGACATTTGTCGCAACGCCAATGGCACTGAAAACGACCGCCGATACGATTTGGGTTTGTTCCAGGCCTGGCTCGGCATGGTTCCTCCTCCTGATGCCACTCCTGGTGGTGAAGTTGTCTCTAACGGCAAGCCGCCGTCAAGCGGGGCAACTTGCGGGGAGGGCTGGCGGATGGGGTGGGATTCGAACCCACGGTAGAGTTGCCCCTACGCTGGTTTTCAAGACCAGAGCCTTAAACCACTCGGCCACCCATCCAAGTCACTGCTCGGCGTCGCTTTTTCAGTTTGTGCCATTTCTGTGCCACTTGCGACGCCTTATCTCCGTAAAACTCAATAATCCACAATGTCTTGCGAGATAGCACACACCGGTTTTCAAGACCGGTGCCTTAAACCGCTCGGCCATCCCTCCAAGTAGTTGACTTTACAGTGCTTTCTGCCTCTTTGCGGTTTGCTCAAAAGGCCGCTTGCTACGCACTTTGCAACTATATGTTCTTTCGACTTGCGCTTATAGCTACCTGCAACGCCGCGTCAACTCGCTCTGCCGCGTCAGCCTGCATGCCGGGCATGACATGGGAATACAGATCCAATGTGATCCCGATGGTCGAGTGCCCAAGGCGTTCGCTGGCGACCTTTGGATGAACGCCGGCCGATAGCATCTGCGTGGCGTGGGTGTGCCGAAGGTCATGAAAGCGGATGCGGGGCAGGGCTGTCTTGCCCAAGACGCGCACCCACTCATGCGTAAGCGACCTTGGCTGCAAAGGCGATCCGTCGACCTGGGCGATAACGAAACTGTCACCGTCCGGCCGCAGCCCCAACCGGAGCTATTCCTCGGCTTGCCGAATGCGATGCGCTTTCAGTTCGGCAACGACGCTGGCCGACAGCGCCACGGTCCGCGCCCTGCCGGACTTCGGCTCCTTGTAGCGGACACCCTCTGCAGTTTGTTCGGCACTCTCCACGACAGATACCTGCCGGCGGTTATCGCCTAGTTCGATATGGTGCCAGCGCAACGCCAGGATCTCGCCGCGTCGCAATCCGCACGTCACAGCGAGCAGAACCGGGATGAACATGCGCGTCGGTCGGAGCGTTTCAAGCAAGATGGCGGTCTGGCTCACGTCGTAGGCAAGCATTTTCTTCCGCTCGACCTTCGGCGGTGTCGTCGCGCGCGCCGGATTGCGCGACAGCCTTTCCCATGTCACCGCCTGGCCCAACGCCTTGATAAGCACGCGGCGGTAGTGGTGGACGGTACGAGGCGACAGCGGCGGCAGGGGATCGCGCGCTTCGCCATCTTTCTTTCTGCGATGGTCAACGCGTGGCGTTGTCAGCGCTGTGGTGAAGGTCGCGTCTATCCGGTCGGTCTTCAGCTTGGACAGGATCACATTGCCGATGAGCGGCGCCAGACCCTTCCGGCAAATCTCGGCGTACCGCTCGTGCGTCTTTGGGGCGACTGACGGCTTGATAAACGCCAGCCATTCGTCAAGAAACTCGGCGACCGTCTGTTTGGTAGGCTCGACGTAAAGCCCTTGGTCAAGAATCGTGATGAGGCGGGAGCATTCCTTCTGCGCCTCGCGCTTCGTCCCGCTGAAGCTATGCCATTTGCGTTTCTTCTTGCCGGTCTTCGGGTCGATCTCGCCGACATCAAGGACAATTGCCCATTTGCCTGGGCTGCGCTCGCGAATGTGGCCTTTCATCGCAATTCACCCTTTCAAAACGGGATTTCGTCGTCGAGGTCGCGAGGTGGCCCTGACGGTTTAGGTTTCGCATGAATCGGCCATTCCGGCGCACTGAGCTTAGCCGCTCGGAGAGCGCCCTGCATGGCCTTTCCGGCCGCAAAGTAGTCATCGGCTTTCTGGTCGTCATGAATCTGAATAAATTCATCAATGCGCGGCCACAGCACATCAACGTAGAACGTCAGGAACGTTTCTTTTTGCTGTGAGGCGTAGAAAAAAGGCCAGTGTTCCTTTGCAAACGCCAGTCGACGTTCTTCTTCATACGTTGGAAAGAATTCGGGGCGTTCCGCCATCCGCAGCGCACGACACCCGTCGCTGACATCCCAAAATCGTTGCCAGCTGTCCGGCTCCTCGGGAAATTTCGGATCACGCACCGTCTCGTGAGACGCCGCCGTCATGATAGCGCGCTCCACAACCGTGGTGATGTTCTGGCCCTTCAACCTGGAGAGGTATTCCAGAATGAAGCGAGTCTTCGGATCGAGGCGGATCGTCAACGTCTCAGTCTTGCCGCCGCGCTTCGCCTCTTTCGCCATGCCACTTACTCCTTTGTAGTGCCATAGCGGTACACGCTGTCGGCGATTGAAGCAACAAAAACCCTCAAATGACGTGAATTTGACTGGGGAAAGCCCTACTTTGCCCTTGTCCGCCCTTGAACCGCCGAATCGCGGGATGTATTACTATGGCAGTGCGTTGGATGATCCGACCACGTGAACGAACAGGATACGGCCATATGACGTTGGAAGACGCGCTGAGCCGCCCCACCATCTCCGTGACAGATGCCGGGGCGGTATTCTACGGCCTGAGTCGGAACGGCTCTTATGATGCCGCCAAACGTGGCGACATTCCCACAATCCGCATTGGTCGAAAGATTGTAGTGCCGGTGGCGCCGGTCGCACTGCAACTCGGCCTCCGCTCAACGGCGGGGAGGGAAGCTGCTTGAGCGGTCCAGTTTCCAGACCCGACCGCTCAAGCCAATCTGCCCAATTTTTCGCAACCCCTCCCAGGGAATTGAAAGAAACAGACATGCAGGACATAGCAGGCGCGAAGGCGCACGTTAATTCACATTCAGCATCGGCGAACAAGAAATTCACTCTCACGGTCAAGGTCGAGCCGGATGGCGAAATCTTCCACCTTGAAGGCCGGCCGGCTTGGGCGATGACTGCATTGCAGGCCCTCCAGGCAAATGCGAGAAGCCACTTGATCACGGCGAGGGCTGCGTAGGTTGGAGGAAGCGCAAACCCCTCTGTCACTTCGATGGGAGCACCGGCCTCACTGGCCGGCCCTTCGCAAAGAGTATGGCGGCTCTGAAACAACGGCCGCCATTATTCTCTCACTTGTCACCGCTGATGGTGCTGTTTCGTATTCGCGCAATCGCAATCACTACACCCGGCCGCGCCGCTACATTGAGTCCCTCTACACTTACGTCAAGGTGACGGGCTCGGCCGACTATCTCGATGGCGTCGGCCTTGTTCATCATGACAAGGTGCCACCCAATCATCGGAGGTGGCAAAGCTCGATGGTAGCCACGCCTGAGCTAATCGAGCGAACCGGCAAAATACTGAACGCTGGTCCGGCTCTTTTAATCGCCAGACCTCGGGAAAGCATCATCCTTCGAGACGCGGACAAAGAGCCTGTCGACTATCGCGACACCCCCGCGATTCGCCGGATGCGCCGTCGTGTCGAAGAGATGAACGAAGCCATTCGCGGCACGCTTCTAACGGGCGTCCTGCCTTCTCCAATGGTTCGAATATTCAACCGCACCTTCAACCGAGGTGGCCGCTATTACGCATTAGGTGGAGGCTGGCAGTCGATGAGCAAAGAAGCGCGAAAACTGATTACGATCGGCGGCGAGAGCGTCGTAGAGATTGATTACAAAACCCTGCACCCAGCTCTCCTATACGCCGAGGCGGGCGCAGCTTTGCCCGAAGACTGCTACGCCATAGCAGGTTGGCCGAGACCGCTCGCCAAACTTGGATTGCTTGTTCTGGTCAACGCCCCAACCAAGGCAAAAGCTCGCCTTGCCATTGCGCATCACAAGGAGATGGCGCGGGTTGCGGGGCCTGGATCGCAATTGGCGTTTGCAGCGGCAGACGAATTGATAACCGATGTGAAGCAGGCTCATCACCGCATCGCTAAGTACTTCCACTCTGACAAAGGCGCGGAACTTTATGTGCCTGGACAGCGCCATTGCCGAAACTGTCATGCACTTGATGCTGATGGCTGGCGTCACGGTCCTGCCGGTACATGACAGTTTTCTGGTCCAAGCGTCGAAGGCCGAATTGCTTGAAGAGGCAATGCAGAGGGCGGCCTACGAGACTGGAATAGAAGCCCTGCAAGTCACCTTTGGCTGAAGGAAATTACCTAATGGATACAGGAACGTGTGCCATAAACGTCTTACATATGGAGAGAGGTGCCCCGGCCTCTTCCTCCTCCGTCTCTCCTGTTCGGCCGATTTTTGCTGTTTTAAGGGGGGAAAAACAGGATTTGGGCGAGAAAGCCAAAAAATTTTTTGGTCCGAAAAGGAGGGGTGCCAGCATGACGGTGATTGAGACTGAGGGAGGCCTCGTTGTGGTCGACGACGGTTCGCCGAATGATCGGCGAACGCTCGCCGGACCATTCCCGACGAATGCGGAAGCGTGGCGCGCTGCCGATCGGCTAGCGGACTCGCCGGTATCGACGGCCGAAAATCGTGCGGACTGGATATCGAGCAAGATCCTGTCGGGCGGCCCGATGCCGGTCGGCCCGAAGAAGAAGACCAAGCGTGAGCGCAAGCAAGCCAAAGCCGCTGCGAAGGCTCCTCGTTGGGTCCGCGACATCGCAGCGGCAAAGTTCGATCCCAATGGCAACCGTGATGGCAACGTTCCTGTCCAGCAGGGCAAGGTGCCGCTTAATCGCAGTCGTGAAATATGGGCGGCCTAATCCATGACGGCAAAAGCAGAAGTCCTTCCCAAGCCCGATAGCGCGAGCCAAGCGAAGCCGTCGCGCCTCTTAAAGATCAAGGGCAGCAGCGTCACGATCGATCATACGGCAGCCCAGAAAGCCTTCGGGTCATCAGACGAAGATTTCATCAATGGCTTCCTTCGCCAGCTGGTGAATGTCGGCAGCCACGGCAAAACGCCAGACGATCAGGGCACGGCCTTCGTTGCCTCGATCGTGAAAGGCATTGAACCGCAGGATCAGATCGAAGCTATGTTGGCTTCGCAGATGGCTGCTGTGCACATAGCGACAATGACGTTCGCCCGCCGCCTTGCTCACTGCGAAACTATCCCGCAGCAAGACAGCGCCGAACGTGCTTTCAACAAGCTCACCAGGACATTCGCGGCCCAGGTCGAAGCCCTAAAGAAATACCGCACGGGCGGCCAGCAGCTCGTCACCGTGAAGCACGTCACGGTGAACGAAGGCGGCCAAGCTATTGTCGGCAACGTCTCGCATGGGGGGCAGGGTGACGGAAAAAAATAACGTCAACCTCATGAACCTAGCGCCTCGGTGTCATGCTCGGTCGAAGCGGACGGGTTGCCAGTGTCGGTCACCAGCGGTGAGGGGCAGCGCAGTCTGTCGCATGCACGGTGCCGGCGGTGGCGCACCTGAAGGCAAGCGGAACGGCAACTATCGCAAAGGAGGCAGGACCAAACGCACAATGGCAGCCTTGGCGGTTGTCCAGGCAATGGCGCGGATATGTCGGCAGACGATCGATGATCTACCGGATTAACTGGGCACTAGTCGCCATGCTGCTCGCCGCGGCCTTCATTCTGGCGTTGTGCCTGCGCTCCTTAGCTTGCGGCCTTGATTGAATGAAGGGCTATTTCATCCACCCGCGCAGAGTGTCCAGCGTTCGCTTTAGCCACCCGTGTTCGGCTTGCGCTTCCGGCGGCGCACCTGAGGGCAAGCGTAACGGCAACTATCGCCACGGCGGGCAGACAAAGGAAATCATGGCATCCTTGGCTAACGTCCGAGCAATGGCGTGGCTCTGCCGACAGACGCTAGACGACATCGGTTGAGGCTCTGGGGGGCGGGGGGGCATCGACAACCCTGCGCCATCTGAGCGTGCGTACCGGTCGGGTCGTCTCTCTTCCATAAACGCCACGAAAAAAGTTTTAGGACAGTTCGACGGCACGCGTGGGGCAATAGATTCGGCTGTTGCTAGCACGTGGTTTCCTTCCGCCATTACGATTGGGCGATTGGTTGGTAAACCTTTGAAATCATTGTACGCCAAAGAGGATGAAACTGAGAACTGGGACGATCAGGCATGTAGCCTGCTCATGACGCCCGTTTCCGGATGATCCAGCCGATGCCTCCCGCAAGCGCGATGCCGAGTAGCGGCCATTTCGCCCAGAAAATCCCGTTCCAGGTCAGCAGGTTTACACCGACGACCCCCAATGCGACGACACTCAGCATGGCGACGCCCCGATTGATGAGCCTCGTCATGCTTGCCCAGCGGAGGCCCGCCAGAACCGCTACGGCGAGCATCGGCCACCCAGCCCAGAAAATCCCATTCCACGAAAGCACATTGATGGCCACCAACCCCAACGCGGTCAAGGCAAGCAGAAGGAATTTCCGGCTGATCCTGCGCCCGAGGAAAGCGCCAGACCGGGCGGCGTCGCGCGACCGCCCGTCAGCGGCCGGTTCGGCACGGCGCGCCACCGCTTCGGCCCCGCTCTTCTCACCGCCGATCCGGACAACGTAGCTCGGCACACCTTCTTCGATGTTCTTGACGGCGAGGTCGCCCAGGAACTCGAACCCGACCGCCATTTTGTTGCGGACCTGATCGTACACCGTATTTGAGATCACGATCCCGCCTGCCGGGGCGGCGGTCTGAACGCGGGCGGCAATGTTGACGCCGTCTCCATAAATGTCATCTCCCTCGACCATGACATCGCCAAGGTTGATTCCAATCCGAAAGCGCATCTGCGTTTCGGCCGGGCGAACGGCATTGTGCCCGGCCAACTCGTTCTGAACGTCGATGGCCGTCCGGACGGACTCGACCACGCTCGGGAATTCGGCGATCAACCCGTCGCCCCAGGTGTTGACGACACGCCCGCCGCGGGCCTCGATTAGGCGCGCCATTGCGTCCCTGTACTGTTTCAGAGTCGCCAGCGTTCCTTCTTCGTCGGCTTCCATCAGGCGCGTATAGCCCTGAACATCCGCCGAAAAGATGGTCGTCAGTTTGCGTCGTGTCGCCGACATTGAACTGTCCCTGCTCGATGTGAGCAGCCGAAGCTTGCCGTGCTCCGGTGGCTGAGTCTACGTCGCATTCCCGCGTCGCATGAAGATACTGAAAACACTCTTTCTGGGCGCGGGGATGGCGATTCTGGCCGCAGCGAACAGGAAGCGCGTTGTGTCGACCGGAGGGCCCGAAAAGCCGCCCGGCGGGGGAGGGTCCCGAAGTCATGGACGGTGACCGCTTCCGTCGCGTCCTGCGGAAGCTGCATCGTCGACGTTTCGCGTTCTTCTTATTTGCGAGCCGGAGCGCCAGCCGCCAAGCCCGGAGCCCCGATGGAGCCCGGCAGGCCGCCGTCGAGATCCCCGTGGGTGATTGTACCGGAGGATCGCACGGCATGCCGTGCGATGTCGATGGGGGGCAGGGTGACGGAAAAAAATAACGTCAACCTCATGAACCTAGCGCCTCGGTGTCATGCTCGGTCGAAGCGGACGGCGCGGTCTCGCGGAGTGGACGGGCAGCGGCGCAGAATGGATGCGACCATTCTTTCTCAGCCTGCTTGCCGACGCCTGCGCACTCTCCGGTGACGTGCGACGGGCGCTCGGGGAACTGGATGAGGCTATAGCGGCGGTCGAGCGGCGGGGCAGCGCTGGCCGGACGCCGAACTGCATCGATTGCGAGGGCAGTTCCTGACAGCTTTGCCGGACGGCGGAAGACCAGGCGAAGTGCTGTATCGAAAAATCCGGGTTCGAGGCGAGGAATTCCCTTGCTTCTTCCTTGGCCTCTGCCAACTGCCCCAGCCGCGCCAGACTTGCAGCCAAGATGCGCTGCGAACCGAGCCGATGCGTCGCCTCATGCCTGAGTGTTTCGACGGCATCGGCGTATTGACCCGCTGCGTATTGGGCGAGCCCGAGAACACCACTGTTCGGGCAGCCGCCGAAGGTATGCCCGATATCAACCGCCGCCGCCTTCTGCTTGGCCTCGCGGCTACTTCAACCGCCGCTGCCGCTGCGGCGGCCTTGGCTGCCGCTTCAACGATCTCGACGCGACCGCAGCGCCGTCTGTCGCTGACGCGATCCCAGTTACGCGGACGAAAACCAGTCTCGATGCAATGCTGCTGGAGCTCAAGGGCGCGAAACCGAAGCGGGTGCAGGTCGATCCGGAGCCCGAGCCCGAGGCGGATCGAGTATGGCGTGCGAGGTACTGGGGCAATCTTAGCGTGAGCGACGATGAGCTTGAGCGGAGGTACGGCGCGCCAACATGGGCGGTGTTGTGCTACCCGATGCATGCCGAGTGGATCGAAGACGATGCGCGGCTGACCAGACTGGCGCAGGATTGGCGATTGGCGAGTCCTACGGCCGCGTCAGGACGCGCGGGAGCCGCATCCCGGTCCATAAGACCAGCCAAGGGCGAGATCGCGTCCAGCGGCTCGCCTGCGTTTCAAAATCAACCCCAGGCGCTTGCCAACGGCCAGTTTCCGGCACGGCCCGCCTAAGAACGACATAGCAGGGAACCGATTTAACAAGCTCTGAGTTTCAATTGTTAACCCAAGGTGAAAGTCTTAGGGAGCAACATAATGAAAACCATCCATCATCTCCTCGCCGGCACCGGTATGGTGCTGATTTCAGGTGCATTTTTCGGCTCAGCGGCGACCGTTCCAGTATTTGCGCAGGCGATTGAGCGCCAGATCTTGGCGGGGCAGCAATGTCGCTTGTGCCCGCCGCTCACCACTGGCGAGGGCCATCCGACAGGCACAGCTAGTAGGGACACCATCGCCGGCAGCGTCGGCGACCACGGCACCGGCAGCGTCGGCGGCAGCGGCAGCATTGACGGCAGCGGCAGCGGCAGCATTGACGGCAGCGCCACCGGCAGCATCGGTGGCAGCGGCAGCATTGACGGCAGCGGCAGCATTGACGGCAGCGCCACCGGCAGCATTGACGGCAGCGGCAGCATTGA
>NZ_JBVVQA010000018.1:0-141200 GCF_055811455.1 Mesorhizobium sp. WSM4845 | reverse complement strand
GGCGGGATGCGCGGCGAGAAGAAGGATGAAGAACAGAGCGACAAGCTGATAGGAAAACCTGGCGTGCATCTGCTCCGGCATCGGTACTTTCCATTGCCTGATCCCAGCGTGGAGCTTAGCGCCGCTGGGGTTTGTTGACAACGACGGCAGCTCAAAACCCTGTGGTCGCCGCTGGCTTCGAGCATGGCCGCCGCCGATTCGAGATCGAAGACGGGCTCACGTTGGGGACCGATATTGACCACGTGGCATTCCACTACTCGTGAAGTTGCAAGTGACGCGCACGCTCGGTCGACCCGGCAATCACCTGCCAGGTGATCTTCACCGGCGAATGGTCGCTGGCGGTCAAGGAGGCGGAGGCCATTAATGCACTGGTCGATCAGGGTGTTAGGCGACGGATGTCCGCTCCTGGATGGCGGCCACAATCAGTCCAACGACCGACATCAGGCGCGAAGCGGCCATTCGCTACACGCAAGACATAGGTCGCCTCGGGGTCAAAACGGTATTCCGTTTCGGGTACCACGCGTCAGGTTTTGTCCACTAGGAAGACATCCCGATCGAATCCACCGCCGGTTTCATCGGGTCGACCGCGGCAAAGACGGCGCTCGCCTCGCTGACGATGGAGACGTGATCCTTGGCTGCTTGCCCTGCGGCGGCGCCGTCACCGCGCATGATTGCGGTAACGATGACGTCATGCTCCTGCCAGGATTTGGCCAGGCGCCCCGGCAGCATGAATTGCGCGCGCCGGAACGGCGCCAGCCGGCTGCGTGTCATGACGGTCAGTTCATAGATGTGCTTGCTGTGCGCGCCGCGATAGAGCCGAGTGTGGAACTCGGTGTTGAAATACTCGTAGTCCTCCTCCGCACCCAATTGCACGAGGCGCGCCGATGCCTGGTGCTCGGATTCGAGCGCGCGGCGTTCGCCGGCGGTCATGCGCTCGGCCGAGAACCGCGCGCAGATCGCTTCAAGCTCGGCCATGCTCTCGAACATCGAGGCAAGATGCTCCTGCGTCACCACGGCGACGGTCGCGCCGCGGTTGGGCCGCCTTTCGACCAACCCCATGGCGCTCAGCCGGCCAAGCGCCTCCCTGACGGGGGTGCGCGACACATCGAAACGGGCAGCGAGCGAAGCCTCGTCGAGCTTTTCTCCGGGGCGCAGGAAGCCTGTGACGATCCGGTCACCGATCGCCCTCACCATCTGATCGACGGTCGTGCCCGACCTGATCAAGCTGCGCTTCCCCGACAATTCTCCTCCGTCCAGTCTTTTTCGTTTCGACTCGGGCGCCCCTCTATGCCTTTATTTTAATCTGGTTGTCAAACTGGCTAATTGAAAGGCAAAAAGTGTATGCAATTGCCTTTCGCTTGAGCACGACTAATCAGCCCGCCAACTGATTTAATTGGATAAATCCAGCGTTTAAACTGGCACGGCGATTGCATGCACTTTTACGAGAAGGGGATTAATCGACCCGGAAAGGGTCCAACAGGGAGCATTCACATGACCGAGAGATTCATACTTAGCCGCCGCGAGCTGCTCAAGACCTCCGCCGCCGGAGCGGCGCTCGGCCTGGCCTCGGCGTCATTCCCGATCAGCAGGGCGTTCGCCGCTGCCGTCACTGTCGGCTTCATCTATGTCGGACCGAAGGACGACTACGGCTATAACCAGGCGCATGCCGAGGGTGCCGCCACATTGAAGGCCATCGAGGGCATCTCCGTGGTCGAGGAGGAGAACGTCCCCGAAACGGTCGATGTCCAGAAGTCGATGGAATCGATGATCAACCTCGACGGCGCCTCGCTGATCTTCCCGACCTCGTTCGGCTATTTCGATCCGCACATGCTGGCCATGTGCGCGAAATTCCCCGACGTGCAGTTCCGCCATTGCGGCGGCATGTGGAACAAGGACAAGCATCCGATGAATGCCGGTTCCTATTTCGGCTATATCGGCATGGGCCAGTATCTCAACGGCGTCGCCGCCGGCCACGCCACCAAGACCAAGAAGATCGGATTCGTCGCGGCAAAGCCCATTCCGCAGGTCCTGCTCAACATCAATTCCTTCCTGCTCGGCGCACGCTCGGTCGACCCGGCCATCACCTGCCAGGTGATCTTCACCGGCGAATGGTCGCTGGCAGTCAAGGAGGCGGAAGCCACCAATGCACTGGTCGATCAGGGTGCCGACGTCATCACCTGCCATGTCGACAGCCCGAAAGTGGTGGTCGAAACGGCGGCGGGACGCGGCGCCTTCATCTGCGGCTACCATGCCAATCAGAGCCCGCTGGCGCCGGAAAAATATCTGACCGGCGCGGAATGGAACTGGGCGAAGGTCTACAAGATGTTCGTCGACGACCTCGTGGCCGGCAAGCCGCTGCCCAATTTCACGCGCGGCGGACTGGCCGACGGCTTCGTCAAGATGAGCCCGCTCGGCCCCGCCGTCAGCGAGGCGGCGCGCGCACAGTTCGACGGCACGCTCGCCGAAATGATGAAGGGCGGCTTTTCGGTGATCAAGGGGCCGTTGAAGAACAACAAGGGCGACGTGGTCGCAACCGAGGGCCAGACCTTCGTCGAAGCCGCGATCGAGCTGGAAAGCATGGACTATCTCGTCGAGGGTGTCGTCGGCTCGACCGCTTGAGCATGGATCGGAGACGGGGGCCATGGCAGACACCGTGAGCAGCGCGAGCGTGCCAGTGATGCTCGGCGCCAAAAGCTATCCGACGGCGCTCGAATGGATCGCCCGGCGGGCGGAAGCCCTCGTCATCCCGCTCGCGGCCCTGATTGTCGGCATGGCCCTGTTCAGCCTGTTCATCGCGCTGGTCGGCAAATCGCCGGCGCAGCTCTATGAAACGATGTGGCGCGGCGGCTTCGGCTCGTGGTTCTCGGTCCAGAACTCGCTGTCGCGGGCCGCACCCTTGCTGCTTGCGGCGCTCTGCGTGGCGCTGCCGGCCCGGCTCGGCCTTGTCGTCATCGGCGGCGAAGGCGCGATCGTGCTGGGCGGCGTTGCCGCGGCTGCCATGGGCGTGGCCGCCAGCGGCGCCCCCGCCTTTTTCGTTATTCTTGCCATGGGCGTGGCGGGCCTGGCCGCCGGCGGCATTTGGATCGGTGCCGTCGGCGCGCTACGCCACTACCGTGCCGTCAACGAAACCATATCGAGCCTTTTGATGGCCTATATCGCCATCGCCCTGATGAACCATCTGGTGGAAGGACCGCTACGCGATCCCGCCTCGCTCAACAAACCGTCGACCGAGCCGTTGGCTGAGGCCTACCGCATCGGCAACATTCCCGGCATGGACGTGCATTGGGGCTTGGTCGTCGGCATCATCGCCTGCATTCTGTCCTGGCTGCTGATCGAAAAGACCCGCTGGGGGTTCGCCGCCCGCATCGCTGGCGGCAATGTCAGGGCAGCCCAGGTGCAGGGACTTGCCGTTGGACCGCTGATTGTCGGTTTCACCGCGCTGGCCGGCGGCTTTGCCGGCCTTGCCGGCATGCTGGAAGTCGCCGCCGTGCAAGGCAGCGCCAACGCCTCGCTCGCCGCCGGCTATGGGTATACCGGTATCCTGGTCGCCTTCCTCGCCCGCCACAATCCGCTCGCCATCATCCCGGTCGCCTTCCTGCTTGGCGGCATCGACGCCTCCGGCGGGTTGATCCAGCGCCGCATGGACCTGCCCGACGCCACCGTGCTGGTGCTGCAGGGCATGCTCTTCGTCGTCATCCTGTTCAGCGAAACCTTCTACGGCCGCTTCAAGGCCTTCAATCCCGACCTCTGGCAGAGGGGCGATCTCTTGAAGAGGCCCGATCTCCTGAAGGGAACTGCCTGATGGGCGCAACCGAGATCGGCCTCTGGGGCGTTCCGCTCGCCATGCTCGGCGGCGCCATCCGGGTGTCGACGCCCTTCATCTTCGTGTCGCTGGGCGAAGCCATCACCGAGCGTTCGGGGCGCATCAATCTCGGTCTCGAAGGCACACTGGTGTTCGGCGCGATGACCGCCTATGCCGTCGCGGTGATGACCGGCTCACCATGGCTCGGCCTGCTGGCCGCCGCCGCGGCCGGTCTTTGTTTCGGCCTGTTCCACGGCTGGATCTGCAAATTCCGTGGCGTTAACGACATCGCCATCGGCATTGCGCTGATGCTGTTCGGCTCGGGTCTCGCCTTCTTCTTCGGCAAACCGTTCATCCAGCCCTCGGCGCCCGACCTGCCGGCCATCCCGTTTGGCGGCTGGTCCGACGTTCCGCAGGTGCAGGCGGCGCTCAACATCAATGTGCTGTTCCTGATCGGCGCAGCACTTGCCGTATTCCTGTGGTGGGCTTTCCGCAACACCCGGGCCGGCCTGATCCTGCGCGTGGTCGGCGACAGTTCCGATGCCGCGCGCGCCATGGGCCTCAACCCGAATACGGTGCGCCTCATCGCCACCGGCAT
The DNA here is from genome assembly GCF_055811455.1 of Mesorhizobium sp. WSM4845. NCBI lineage: Bacteria > Pseudomonadati > Pseudomonadota > Alphaproteobacteria > Hyphomicrobiales > Phyllobacteriaceae > Mesorhizobium > Mesorhizobium sp. WSM4845. The sequence goes on along the minus strand of NZ_JBVVQA010000018.1, from coordinate 136,800 downwards.
CGGCGGCGCGCTGGCCGGCATCGGCGGCGCTTATCTGTCGCTCTACTATCCCGGCAGCTGGACCGAAGGCATCTCGTCGGGCCAGGGGCTGATGGCGGTGGCGCTGGTCATCTTCGCGCGCTGGAACCCGCTCGGCTGCTTTGCCGCCGCGCTGCTGTTCGGCGGGGCCGGCGCGCTGGGGCCGGCGCTGCAATCGGTCGGCGTCACGCAAGGCTACTATCTGTTCTACGCCGCACCCTACATTCTCACCCTCGTTATCATGATCGCCACCTCGTCGCCGAGCCGTTCGCTGGCCGGCGCACCGGGCGAACTGTCGATCACCAAATGACGTTTCCAGACTGGAGTTTTTCTCAATGACCGCCAGAGCCGAGGTCACGCAGCGCTACATCGATGCCGATCCCTATCCATGGCCCTACAATGGCGAGCTTCGGCCCGACAACACGGCGCTGATCATCATCGACATGCAGACCGATTTCTGTGGGCCGGGCGGCTATGTCGATCATATGGGCTACGATCTCTCGCTGGTGCGGGCGCCGATCGAACCGATCAGATCAGTGCTGTCTGCCATGCGGGCGAAGGGCTACACCATCATTCATACGCGAGAGGGCCACCGGCCCGATCTCGCCGACCTGCCGGCCAACAAGCGCTGGCGCTCGCGCCGCATCAATGCCGGCATCGGCGACCCCGGACCTTGCGGGCGCATCCTGGTGCGCGGCGAGCCGGGCTGGGACATCATCCCCGACCTCTATCCGGCCGAAGGCGAGCCGATCATCGACAAGCCGGGAAAGGGCTCGTTCTGCGCCACCGACCTGGAACTGATCCTCAACCAGCGCGGCATCGAAAACATCGTGCTGACCGGCATCACCACCGACGTCTGCGTGCACACGACGATGCGAGAAGCCAACGACCGCGGCTTCGAATGCGTGATGCTGGAGGATTGCTGCGGGGCGACCGACTACGACAACCATCTCGCTGCGATCAAGATGATCAAGATGCAAGGCGGCGTGTTCGGCGCGGTGTCCAATTCGGCGTCCTTCGTCGCCCAGTTGCCATGAGGTTCGATCATGAGTGATCGCGGCAAAAGAGCGGTTGGCGTCGAGACGATCGGCATGAGCATGCGTTTCGGCGCCTTCACCGCGCTGGACGACGTCTCCATCAAGGTGCCGGCGGGATCGTTTCATGCGCTGCTTGGCGAAAACGGCGCGGGCAAGTCGACGCTGGTCAAATGCATCATGGGCTTTTATCACCCGACCGCCGGCGACATTCTGGTCGACGGCCGCGAGATCGGGATCGCCGGTCCGAAGGACGCCTCGGCGCTCGGCCTCGGCATGGTCTACCAGCATTTTACCCTGGTCCCGTCGCTGACAGGTGCGGAGAACCTGGTCATTTCCCGCGAAAAGGTGCCGGGGATTATCGACTGGCGCAAGGAGCGCGCCGCACTTGCCCAATTCATGGAGCGGATGCCGTTCAAGCTGCCGCTCGACGTCAAGGTGGCCGAACTCGCCGCCGGCGAGAAACAGAAGCTCGAAATCATCAAGCAGCTTTATCTCGGCCGCAGTTTTCTGGTGCTGGACGAGCCGACGTCGGTGCTAACCCCCGGCGAGGCGCAGGAAGTGCTGGGCCTCGTGCGCGGCATGACCAAGGCGGGCGATCTCACCGTGCTGATGATCTCGCACAAGTTCCACGAGGTGACGGCGTTTGCCGACGACATCACTGTGTTGCGCAAGGGCAGACTGACAGGAACGGGGAAAGTATCGGATTTGTCTCACAAGCAGATGGCAGCGATGATGATCAGTGACCAGCCGATCGCCGCGCTCGACAGCCGCGCTCCAGTGCCGGTCGGCGCCAGGCAAATCCTGACGGTGAAGGCGCTGAAAGCGCCCGACCGCACCGGCCTGAAAACCATCAATATCGTCGAGCTCGATGTGAAATCCGGCGAGATCGTCGGTGTCGCCGGCATTTCCGGCAACGGCCAGAAGGAGTTTCTAGAAGTCCTTGCCGGACAGCGTACGCGTGATGCCGGCGACGTTCTGGTGAAGGGATCGCCCTACGGCGCCAGCCGCGCTGAAGCCCGCACGCTCAATGTGCGCTTCATCCCGGAGGAACCGTTGCGCAATGCCTGCGCGCCGAGGATGACGGTGGCGGAAAACATGGCATTCCGGACCTTCGACCTGAACGAGGCCGGCAAGCCGATAAGCTGGATCCGGATGAGCGCCATCAGGGACTATGCGACGCGGCTGGTCGAGCAGTTCAAGGTCAAGACAGCCTCGCTCGCCTCGCCGATTTCGTCGCTCTCCGGAGGCAATGTGCAGCGTGCGGTGCTCGCCCGCGAACTGACCGGCGAGGTCGATCTTCTCATCGTATCGAACCCCTGCTTCGGCCTCGACTTCTCCGCCGTCGCCGAAATCCGCGCCCGTATCATGCGGGCACGCAACGCTGGTGCCGCGGTGCTGTTGATGTCGGAGGACCTCGACGAACTGCTGGAGCTCTCCGACCGCATCTTCGTCATGTCCGACGGCGCGCTGGTCTATGAGACGCCGATCGCACAGGCGAGCGTGCAGACGATCGGCGAGCATATGGCGGGACATCACTGATGGCGGAGATCGACGCGCTGCCGTTTCCGTTCGCCTTCAAGCCTGAGGCGATGGCGCTGGTCGTCATCGACATGCAGCGCGATTTCGCCGAGCCGGGCGGCTTCGGCGCCAGCCTCGGCAATGACGTCGGCCGGGTGGTGGCGATCGTGCCGACGGTCAAAAGGCTGATCCAGGGATTTCGCGCCGCCGGCCTGCCGGTGATCCACACGATGGAGTGCCACAGGTCGGACCTTTCGGACCTGCCGCCGGCCAAGCGCAATCGCGGCAATCCGTCGATCCGAATCGGCGATGTCGGTCCGATGGGCCGCGTGCTGGTCGTCGGCGAGCCGGGAACGGCGATCCTCGACGAGGTAGCCCCGCTGCCTGGCGAAATCGTCATCGAAAAACCCGGCAAGGGCGCGTTCTACGCTACCAGCTTCGGCGAGGACCTGAAGCGGCTCGGCGTGCAGCAGCTCGTCTTCGCCGGAGTTACGACGGAAGTCTGCGTGCAGACGACGATGCGCGAGGCCAACGACCGCGGCTACGAATGCCTGCTGGCGGAGGATGCGACGGAGAGCTATTTTCCGGAATTCAAGGCGGCCGCGCTGGCCATGATCAGGGCGCAGGGCGCGATCGTCGGCTGGACGGCGATGACGGACCAGGTGCTCAAAGGAATTGCCGATGCCTAACATTGCATACCCGGCTCTCATCCATGGGGGCTGGCGTGATCTGGCATTCGAGCATTTTCGCGAAGGCATCACGGTGCATTGGCTGCTCAGGGGCGGACCGGCCGAACCCTCCGTCGCGATCCTGAATTATCTGCCCGGCGCCGGCGTGCCGCGCCATCGTCATGTCGCACTGGAAACCATCGTTGTGCTGGAAGGCACCCAGAGCGACGAGAATGGCGACTATCTTCCCGGAAGCGTGATCCTGAACCCGGTCGGGACCGAGCATTCGGTGTGGACGAAAGACGGCTGCGTCGTGCTGATCCAGTGGAATCTGCCGGTGATCATTCTGGACGAGACGAAATGAGCGACATCCGCTTCGATATCGGCAGCCTGCACGCGAGCTATGCAACCGGCATGTCGGCCACTACCATTATTGAAACCGTGTTTCAGCGCATAGCGAAAGCGGACGATCCCGGCATCTTCATCCATCTGGCGAGCAGGGCGGACCTGCTCGCCGAAGCCGACGCACTCGGCGGGTTCGATCCGGTGGCAAAGCCGCTGTGGGGCATGCCGTTCGCGGTCAAGGACAACATCGATGTCGCCGGCATGCCAACGACGGCCGCCTGCGCCGAATATGCCTACTTGCCGTCGAAAGACGCCACCGTCGTCGCGCGTCTGAGGGCGGCCGGCGCGCTGGTCGTCGGAAAAACCAATCTCGACCAATTCGCCACCGGCCTCGTCGGCGTGCGCACGCCCTATCCGATCCCGAGAAACGCGATCGATCCGAACCTGGTGCCGGGCGGTTCCTCGTGCGGCTCGGCCGTGGCGACGGCGCACGGCATCGTTTCTTTCGCCCTCGGCACCGACACCGCAGGCTCCGGCCGCATTCCCGCCGGCCTCAACAACATCGTCGGGCTGAAGCCGACCGTCGGCGCGCTGTCGGCCACCGGCGTGGTGCCGGCCTGCCGCACGCTCGACTGCGTCTCTGTATTCGCGCTCACCGTCGATGACGCCTACAGCGTCTTCAGGGCCGCGACGGCCAAAGATGACGTCGATCCTTATTCGCGCGCTATCGCGGCGCCGCCGCTTGGTCCGCGTCCACCAGCGCTGACCGTCGGGGTTCCCGCAAAAGCGGACCGGGAATTTTTTGGCGACGCGGCCATGCAGGCTGGATTCGAAACGGCGCTGCGGACGCTGCAACAGCTCGGCTGCCGACTGATCGAAATTCCCTTCGGCGATTTCTACGCTACCGCCAACCTGCTCTACGAAGGCGCCTGGGTGGCCGAGCGCTATGCGGCGATTGCGGATTTCATGGAAGCGAGCGAAGCAGCCATGCACCCGGTAACGCGCACAATCATCGGCGGCGCACGAAAACTTTCCGCGGCGGATGCTTTCAAAGGCCTCTATGCGCTGCAGGCCCACAAGGCCAGGCTCGCGCCTGTCATCGCCTCGGTCGACCTTTTCTGCGTGCCGACGGCGCCGACGCACTATTCGCTGGAGACTGTTTTGGCCGATCCGATCGTCACCAACAGCCGGCTCGGCACCTACACCAACTTCGTCAATCTGCTCGATATGTGCGGCATCGCCGTGCCGACGGGCAAGCGCGACGGTCTGCCGATGAGCGTTACCTTGCTTGCTGCCGCCGGCAAGGACGCCCTGACGGCGGCGCTCGCCCGTGATGTCCATCGAGCCAGCGGTCTCGGCCTTGGCGCGACTGGTTGGGCAATGCCTGCCTGCGTCGCCAAGACCCCTGACGTCGATGACGGCATGATCGAGCTCGTGGTCGTCGGCGCGCATTTGTCGGGGATGCCGCTCAATGGCCAGCTCTGCGCGCTTGGCGCGCGATTGAGCAGAGCCGCCAGGACGGTTGCTTCCTATCAGCTCTACGCACTCGCCGGCCAATCCGTGCCGAAGCCGGGGCTCGTGCGTGTTGCCGATGGCAACGGGACGTCGATCGATGTCGAGGTTTGGCGGCTTTCACCAGACGCGTTCGGACGCTTCGTGGCCGCGATCCCGCCGCCGCTCGGCATCGGCACAATCGAGCTCGATGACGGGACATCGGCCAAGGGCTTCCTGGTCGAAACCGCCGGGTTGTCACGAGCGATCGACATTTCGGCCTATGGCGGTTGGCGCAGCTTCATCGCAAAAGCCAGCGGAGAGCGACAGGAAAGGGTCCCGGCCGATTGAACGACCGGCCGTTCGCACCGGCAACGTCAGCGTGCGCTCAAATCGTAGCAGGATGCTCGGCTTGCAGTTGGTACGGCGAGCCAGCACGCCGATGGAATGCGGGATTCACCGGTCGCTCATTGCCGCCCGCAATTCGGCCGCGTCTGCTGCCTGATTTCGAGGTCGCGCAGGCATCCAGTCGACGCTTGCACTTGGCCGTTGCCGCTTCATCTGCGAAGCCCCTACGAATTGTCGCACGATTGCGCTACCCTAAGGTCAATCTGGGCGGCGGGACGGTCATCATGGCACGACCTGACGCTCGATGATTGGTTGAGCGGGAGCCCAATGACCGCCCCAGACGCCATTGACGCCGATGCGAGGCGCCCGCTCTCGGGCACAGGCAGGATCGCCAAGCTGGCGGCGCCGCGCAGCGCCAGGATATTGAGGCGGAACCGCGTTCTCGAAGCGATCGGCCTGAAATCGCGTTCGAGCGTATGCTGGGTGGCCGCGCCGGCCGGCTACGGCAAGACGACGGCGGTCATCGACTACCTCGAAAGCGTCGAGGCACCGCATGTGTGGTTCCGCATCGACGAGGGCGACCAGGATATCGCGCGCTTCTTTCAATATCTGGCGCAGTCACTCGCCTCACCCGCAGTTGGAAACTTGCCGGTCTTTGGGGTCGAATATGTCGAGCAGCCGAAGGAGTTCGCCAGGCGCTTCTTCAGAGCGTATTTTGCGCGGTTGAAGCCCGGCACCATTCTGGTCCTCGACGACTTGCACGACGCCGACACGCCCGAATTCCGGGCGGTGCTTTCCGTGATGTTCCGTGAACTTCCTGACACGGTCCGCTGCATCTGCGTCTCGCGCACGCTGCCCCACGACGAACTGGGCGACCTCGTCCTCAAGGGCCAAGTGGCCGTCATCGATCGATCGGCGCTCGAATTCTCGACATCGGAAGCACGCGATTTCGTCAAGCTGCGTTCGAAGAACGGCGCCCTTCCAGTCGATGTCGAAGCGGCGCGCGGCTGGGCGATCGGGCTGGTTCTCCTCGCCGATCACGGCTCGGCGGTCGGACCTGACGAAACGAGCGGGGCAGCAGCCGGCGGGCAGAACGCGCTGTCGGACGTTCTCGGCCGCCATTTCTTCCTTTCCCTTCCCGCCGCCGACCAGGACATGCTGCTGAAACTCAATCTGCTGCCCGAGATCAGCACCGAACTGGCGGACGTGATGATCGGGTCGGGTGAAGCGGGCAAGCTGCTCGACAGGCTCTACCAGCGGCAATTGCTGGTCACGCGAACGGAAAACAGCCGCGACGTTTTCCACCTGCACGACCTCTTGCGGGACTTCCTCGACCGACGCTTCGCACAGCGTGTGACGGCAGAAGAGCAGAAGTCGCTCAAACAAAGGGCGGCAAAGGTGCTCGCCGACGCCGGTCTATATGACGAAGCCATACACCTCGCCTTGCAGGCAGAGGACTGGGACCAGGCGAGCGGGCTCATGCTGAGCCGGGCGGAGGCCGTGCTGGCGCAGGGACATCGAACGACCTTCACCGAATGGGTGGGCCGGTTGCCGGAAGCGTTCATGAACGGCTGGCATTTCTATTGGCTGGGCGTGGCCCACATGCCGAACGACGCCGCGGCAGAGCACTGGCTGTCGAAGGCATGGCATGCCTTTGGCGAGGCCGACGATCAGCGCGGGCTTTGTCTTACGGTGTCGCGCGCGGTTCTGGTCAAGACGGACAGTTGGCGCACCTATGAGGGTCTTTCAGCCTGGACCCGCCGGGCGTTCGAAATCGTCGAGCGCGGCCTGCCGGAACTGCCTTCAGAGGAAGCGATGCTGGTGCGCATCGGCATGGTGCGGGCGTTGAACTTCGGCGACGACTACTACCGCAACAGCCCGGCCGGGCAGGCGCTGGAAACGGAACTGCTGGAGCGGCTGACCCGGAATCCCGAGCACGACCCAAGCGGCTTACGGCTGCTTGCCAGCGAAACGCTGATCGAGCATTCGGTATCGGTCATGCGGGCCGATCTGTTCACCAAGGCCGTCGACAGCGTTGTCGAGGAGTTGGCCGACAAGGAGGTGCTGCCTTGGGTCCTCGGCATGTGGCTGGTCGAGTTTGGCGCCAAGAGCGGCCGTTACTTCCCGTATAAGAGACGGGGCTTTCCCTACCCGTCGGCCGAAGCGGCGTTGCGGGAGGCGATCGCCATCGGTGAGCGCGAGTCGCTCAAGGGTGTGGAGTTCGGTGGCCTGTATCATCTTCAGATGCAGATGAAGTTCCGCAACGACTTTGCCGAGCTCCACCAGGTGGTCGAGCGCCTGGCCGAGATCGCCGACAGCCGTTTCAGCACACAGGTTGCCATCGTCGCCAATTGCTATGCCGCGCTTCATGCCAGGCAAGGCGATTTCGCGGCCGCCTATGAGGATTGCGAGCGCTTCATGGCGGCGAGCGAGGCCGCCAACGAGCCGATGGTCGAGCGATGGGCGCATTGCATCACGAAGTTCCAGGTGCTGCTCGCCGACAGGAAGCCGCGCGAAGCCGCCGCGCTACTCAGCGAGCTGCTGCCGCGGCTGGACGGCGGCGCCCGCAAGCGAACCCAGATATGCATGCTTGCAGCGGCCGCGCTGGAGAGCCTGTGGGACCAGGGTCCACGCTACGGCGATCGGCTGAAGCTCTTCATGGAGGCGCTGCGCGACGTCAGCTGGCCAATGGTGCTCCTCAACGTTCCGGAATTGCTCGCCGAACTGCTTGGCGATGCGCTTGAGCGCGGCATCGAGCCCAAGCTTTGCCGGTCGCTTATCCGGGAACGTCGATTGGACGCGCCGCAACGGCGGCCCACGGCCTGGCCATGGCCGCTCAAGGTCCACGTCCTCGGGGGCTTTCGGCTCGAACTCGATGGAAACCGCCTTAATCTCGGCGCCAAGCCACCGACGAAGGCTCTCGACATCCTGCGGGTACTGGCGATCTCGAAAGACAACACCTGCTCGCTGGAGACCCTTCAGGACTGGCTGTGGCCAGATCTCGACGGCGACCAGGCGCGGGCGGCGTGCGAGCAGGCGCTGCATCGGCTGCGCAAGCTGCTCGGGCGGATCGACCTCATCGTCCAGCGCGAAGGCAAGCTTCGCCTCGCATCGGACAAGGTCTGGGTCGACCTCGCCGACTGGGATGCACGGCTCAAATCCGTAACGACAGCCAATGGCGAGGCGGCCGGGCTGCGACCGGAAGCGGAAGCGCTGTTCCTCGCATTCCCCGGTCCGTTGTTCCTGCACGAGCGAGCCAGCTTCTGGTCGCTCGCCGCAGCTGAAAAAGTGCGTCGCGATCTGATCGATCTTGGATTGCGGATCGGCCAGCGGCTGGAGACAACCGGCAACGTCCAGGAAGCGCGCTCGATCTATTTGAGGGCGCTGGACCTCTATCCGGATGCCGGACCCGTCTGCAAGGCGCTGATCAGGGAGCGGCTATCGCGCCGTGATTTCGAAGGCGCGGTAGAAGACTATGCACGCTACGAACGGGCGCTGCGTGCTGCCGGCGAAGCGGCGCCCGCCGCGGAAATACGCGCCTTGGTCGAACCCCATCTTGTGCGGCACACGCGCTGACGACGGTTTTGCGCTGTCTGGCGAAACACTGGGCTATCGTCGGTCTGGCAGCCACCCCCTCGGCTCAGAGCGGGAAGTTTGCTGGGAGAAGGGCCGCCAGGTCCAGAACGGGGCCGGCGATCGCGTCCATCCGCTCGCTGCGCGTCAGCCCCGATCCGATAGCGCGAGGTTCTGGAGCGGAGGGAAATGACAGGTCGCGGGGCAGGACAGCGCTGTCATGCATAGCAGTGACTTAAAGCGCCTCGCATGAATCCATTCAGCCGCGACGCGCTTTCGACTGCGGCACACGGATCGTTTTGTTCAGCCAGGTCGTGCTGCACGCACCCAATCAAGTCGTGCGGCTGGGACAAGGCCGTAATTGTAAAAATTGATACCGTCGACGTCCGGCGCCAGCGCCGGCTTCACCTTGGCGGCGAGGATTTCAGGGCCTGCCATTTCCGGATAGAAGAGCCGGTAGCCGGCGCCTAGGAATTTCTCTGCGCCGAGCGCGCTGCGGCCAGCGGCCATCAGGCCCGTCACGTCGGCGGCCTGCATGTCGTAGGCACAAAGGATCGCCCCGTCGCAGACCTTGCCGAGCGCTGCCAGATCGCAGCCGCCGAGCCAGCCGTCTTTCAGGTCGATGATGACGACATTTGTGGCCGGATCGGCAACCTCGCGCAGTTCGGCCACCAGGCTGGTCACCGGCTCGAACCGCCACGACAGATAGGCGTGGAGTTGCGGCCAGGGCAGAAAGGTGTCGAGGCCACTTGCGGGAAATTCGGGAAAGCGCCGTTCAGGCACCGCGCGCTCACATGCCTCGGCAATCCACTGCTTGACGAGCTCACGCGCCGCCCGGCCTTCGATGCCGGCAGCAGCGGCGCGGGCGAGGCAGGACGGACAGAAGCACAGCGACAGAAGAAAGTCGTCTTCCGGCGTCAGCCCGACACCATCCTTCTCGTGATGGTATTCATGGGCGAAGCCCATGAAGGACGGGCTTTCAAGCTCGATTCTGTCCGGCTTGTAAGTGTGCGTGACGTCGGCGACGAGCGCGCGGACATAGGCGCGCGCATCCGGATGCGATGGGCAGAGATTGTAATAATTGGGATCGCCAAAGGCGTTGCGGGTGACGGCCTGCGGATAAAGCATGCCGAGGCGGGTATTGTGCAGGCAGACCGTCCAGCACGATACCTGGAGGCCGCCTGCCTCGCGCCGTTGGATAAGTTCGGCCAGAACGTCGCCACCTTCCGTGATCATTTCGGCCACCTTCGGCTGGATCACGAGATCGGCCCATCGGGCGGCGGTTGGCTTGAAGTAGATCGTGCCGTCCTCCGGGAAATAGGCTTTGCGGCGCGGGCTGCGCGGCTGCAGGAAGCGACCGGCATGATAGGAGGTCGCGAGACTGATCATGTTGAGCCCGGCGCGCTCGATGAGATCGCGTTCGACGGCCCCCAAGCCCAGATCCTGGACATCCCAGGGGTAGGTCCACATCGAAAGCTGCATGAAATCTCCTCGGTTTTCTATAATGGCGCCGTGAGCAAACGCCGATGGTTTCCTGTCAGCCTTCCACCGGTTCGGCGACCTGCAGAAGGCAATCTCCTGCCTCGCACATCGTGTGCAGCCGGCGCGAAAGTACGATGCCGCCTTCGGCGAAATGCAGGGCTTCCTCGGGCAGATCGAGCCGTTCCAGGTCGTGATACCAGCCGGCCAATTGTCCGGCGCTGACGCCGTCGCCGAGCCTGACGGCGGGTTCGAACCAGCCGCGGCGGGTGGCGTACAGGCCCTGACCGTGCCGGGAAAGCGAGAGCAGTCGCGTCGGCGCCGAAGGCTTTGACTCCGGCGAAAGAACCGGCGCCTCGACCACGCCAACGGCGACCATCAGATTGTCGATCGCGCGAGCGGTAATCGCCATCGTATCGACTGTGGCGGTGCCGCCGCCGCCGAACTCGCCGCTGACGCCAATGGCACCGGCCCGGCGGGCTGCGCCCATCGAGGTCGGCGAGGCCTGACCATTGTCGGCCACGAACCCATACGGCATGCCGAGTGTCCGCATCAGCTCCACCCCGCGCCTGTGACGGTCGGGATCGGTATTGCGCTCGACGAGCGCTGTAGGCAGATGTTCCATCGAAGTGCCGCCCGAATGGATGTCAAAGACGATTTCGTGGCGAGGGAACAGTTCCGACTCGAGGAAGCTGGCAAGCCGGCTTGTCGGTGTGCCCAACGGATCGCCCGGAAAGGCTCGGTTGAGATTGCCGCCATCGAGCGGCGAACAGCGTTTGGCGGCCATCACCGCCGGTGCGTTCGCCATCGGCAGTATGGTGACGCGGCCCTTGATCCGCTCGGGATCGAGCCGGCGGACCAGCTTCGCCAGCGACAGCTCGCCCTCATATTCGTCACCGTGATTGCCGGCCATCAGAAGCAGCGACGGCCCCTCACAGTTGCGTATGAGGCAGATCGGGACCTTGACCTGGAAATAGGGCGAACGGTCTATCGAGAAGGGCATGCTGAGATAGCCTGATGTCTTGCCGTCCCGGTCGAAGTCGAGCGTATGGATGAGTCCGGTGTGCATGGCGAAAAACTCAGATGGCGGCGATCGCTGTGACCTCAATGCGGAGGTCGGGATCGGCGAGACGTGCCTCGACGCAGGCCCGCGCCGGCAGGCGTTGGGGATCCACCCAGGCATCGTAGATGCTGTTCATGGCGTCGAAGTCTCCGATTTGCGGCAGGAAGATGTTGACCGCCACAAGCTTCGACTTGCTGCTGCCGGCCTCGACCAAAAGCGCCTCGATCTTTGAGAGCACATCGCTGGTCTGGCCTTCGATGCCGGCCTTGCGATCGTCGGCGACCTGGCCTGCGATGTGGACAAGGCCACCATAGACGACCGCCTGCGACATGCGGGAGCCGGACTGGAAATACTTGATCATATTCGATCCTTTCGAGGTTCTCTTGGGGCCGCCGCAAGATTCGGTCAGCCGAAACAGGTGGGAAAGGCGTGGCGGACATGCCCGGCCGCGTCGACGCCGAAAATCACGCGATAGCGATCGAGGCAGGTGCAGGGATGGGAGATGCCGAATTCAATGATGTCACCAACGGCAATGTCGTCGCCCGGCGCGATTGTCAGGAAGGCGTGCTGGTCGTTGAGCTTGAAGACCTCGGCGCGCGCTACCGGCAGCGGCCTGCCGGTCCGGAAGACCGCGAGCACCATCGGAAAGCCCTGATCGAACGACACGTCGCGCATGCCCATGCCGCAGATCGCCAGGCCGGGCTCCGGCCGCGACAGCACCTCGGCCCACAGGCGCAAAGCCGGACGAAACGAATTTCGTGCGGAAACGCTGACGCCGCCGACCGCAAAGCCGTTGCGCGCGTCAAGTGCGCCAAGCGAGCGATCATAGACACCATGGTCGTGGAAGAAGATGGCGCCGCTGCGCAACACCAGCGTCGCATTGCCGTCCCTGGAAACGGCCGGCGAAAGCGCGGCGACCACTTTGTCGAACAAAACCGAGCCGCCGGCCGTGACGATCAGCGGCACGTCGCCGCCGGCGCGGGCGCGCAGCCGCAGGAACATGTCGGCGGTCATCGCCAGCAGAGCCGAGATCGCCTCCTCGGTCCGGCCGGGGTCGGGTTGCGCCGCGGCACCTTCGTAGGTGGCAACGCCGGCAATCAGCAGCCGTCCGCCGGCTGCATCAACTGCATCGGCGATCGCCTCGGCTTCGCCAGTGGTCCTGGCGCCTGCCCTCCCCGCACCGAGTTCGACAAGCACGCGCAACGGCGGCAGCATTGCATTGGCCCGCCAGGCTTCGGCGAGCGCATTCACGGCACCGACAGAGTCGGCGAAGACGAAGAGCTCGACGCCTGGCCAGGCGCCAACCAGCGCCGCGAGCCGGTTCGCACCTCCTGATCCACCAACCTCGTTAGCGACGATCAGTCGTGTGAGGCCGGCCCTGAGCATCACCGCGGCTTGTCTAATATCGGCGACGGTCGTTCCCCATGCTCCGGCCTCTACCAACGATCGGGCAAGGTCGGGCGCCATCGGGGTTTTGGCATGCGGCGCGACCATGGCGCCCTGTTCGCGCGCGTAGCGCAGGAACAGGTCACGATTGGCGATGAAGGCCTCCTCGTCGAGGGTCAGCACCGGCAACGACATGCGTCCATCAGCCGGATGCCAGCGCTGAGATGCGACAAGGCTGCTGTCCAGCCCGAAGGTGCCGGGCGGCACGCCGCGGATGCGATCGTCGAGCAGGAAATTTTCACGGATCGCGAGCGCCGGCACGGGTGAGTTTTCGGTCATCCGATGCTAGTCCTTCGCCTTAGCAGGATGAGGCCCGGACTGATTTCCGATGCCGGCCACAGCATGAGAGAGATGCGTGTCAAAGCCTTACTCCGGACCGATCATCGATGCCCACCATCATCTTTGGGATCTCGGCCTCGGCCGCCACCCCTGGCTCGCCACGACGGCTGGCGAGCGCGGCGGCCTGGGCGAGCTTGGCCCGTTGCGGCGAAACTATCTTCCTGAGGATTATTTGCGCGACGCCAGCCGGCACAATGTCGTCGCCACCGTTCATGTCGAAGCCGGTTGGGCCGGGGACGACTGCGTCGGCGAAACGCAGTGGCTTGAAACGCTCGACAAATCGCGGGGCGTGGCGGCCCGCTACGTCGTTCACGTCCCGCTGGCGAACCGCCAAGCCCCGGCACTGGTCGAGGCGCAGGCGGCATTCGACCGTGTCGTCGGCGTGCGCGACATATTGAGCTGGGATCCAGATCCTGCCCGCCGTTTCGTTGCCCGTGACGGCATCATGAACGATCCGGCCTGGCGCGCCGGCCTGGCGCTGCTTGCCGGCCATCGGCTGATTTTCGACCTGATGGTGTTTCCGCGCCAGCTCACTGGAGCCGCGCGCCTCGCAGCGGCCTATCCGAACCAGCTCTTTGTTCTCAACCACTGCGGCAGCCCGATCGACCGTGACGCCGATGGAATGCGGGCGTGGCGCGAAGCGCTTCGGCTTTTGTCGGAGCGCGACAACGTCGCCATCAAGATATCGGACCTGGTCGCCTACGATCATGATTGGACGCTCGACAGCCTGAAGCCGGTTGTCATGCATTGCATCGACTGTTTCGGCACACAGCGCGCGATGTTCGGCAGTGACTTCCCGGTGGCCGGTCTGCACGCGTCGTTCGATGCAGTGTATGACAGCTTTAAGGCCATTGCCGGGGAGCTTTCCGCAGACGAGCAGACGGCGTTGTTCTTCGGCAATGCAAGGCGCATCTACCGGCTGGACGATATGTCATCGGCGGGCCTGCTCCCTGCCTGAGAGAAGCAGCAGCCCCAGGATCAGCGAACCGAAAAGGATGCTGCGCCAGCCGGGCGAGGCGTTGACGACGGTGATCAGAGCCGTGATCGTGACCAGCAGGATGGCGCCGGGAATGGTGCCGGCATAAGTGCCGAGCCCGCCGAGGATCGAGGTGCCGCCGAGCACGACGGCGGCAATCGAGGCGAGCAGATAGGGATCGCCGATCCCGACATAGCCTTGTCCGTTCATGCCGAGCACCAGCACGCCCGCAAGCCCGGAAGTGAACCCGCTGATGCCGTAGACCGCCAGGGTTGTCGAAGCGAAGGGAACGCCGGAGAGTGTCGCGGCGAGCGGGTTGGCGCCCATGGCGAAGAGCCGAGCGCCGAAAGATGTGGCATGCATTGCGGCCAGAACGATCACGGAAACGGCCACCCACAAGAGCACGCCTGCGGGTATACCGGCCGGCCGCGCATTGCCGAGCCAGCGGACCAGCGGGTTCTCGGCGGTCACGGCACTGCCGCCGGCGATGATGATCAGCAGGCCCTGCAGGAATGTCGCCATGGCCAGAGTCATGATCATCGGATGAACGCGCAACAGCGCCACGCCCAGCCCGTTCACCAGACCGATTGTCGTCGTCAGCGCAAGGACGGCAAGGACGGCAGTGAGCCCGGTCGGATCAGCCTGCCACGACAGCAGCGGCAGGCTGACGGCGCTCACCGTGACGATCGCCGCGACGGAAAGGTCGATGCCGCCGGCGATGACTACAAAGGTCTGCCCCGCCGCAACCAGGCCAATCACCGCGGCCAGTTCGACCAGATAGCGCAAATGGCCATATGCGCCGAAGCCGCGCGAGACGAAGCTCGCCACGATCCACACCGCGGCAACGATGGCAACGGTGAGAAAGGGCCGGCTGCTCAGGATCGTCAAGGCGCGCCTGCGGGCCGCGGTTTCTTTCCATGCTGTCATTGCTGCACCTTGCGGAATTGCGGGATGGCGACCGCCCCGATGATGATGAGGCCCTGGGCGACATACTGGGCGACCGGGGTGAAGCCGAGGAAGAACATCACACTGATCATCAGGCTGAGCAGCAGGCTGCCGGCAAGCGCACCGCGCATCGTGCCTTGACCGCCGAGGAAGCCAATGCCGCCGAGCACGGCGGCGGCGATGGAATTCAGCGTGAAGGCCGTGCCGATGACCGGATCGCCCGAACCTGTTTGCGCGGCGACGAACAGGCCGGCGCCTGTGCAAAGCAGGCCGCTGATCGCGTAAGCCGCTACCCGTGCGCTATCGACCGGCACGCCGGAGCGATAGGCGCCGACCGGATTCTCGCCGGCGGCATAAAGGCTCAAGCCAAGCGGTGTGGCGAGATAGAGTTTCCACAGAAGGACGATGAGCACCAGCAGCACGAAGGCCGCGGGCGTGTTGCCGGCAAGCAGGTCCGACAGCCACTCCGGAATGGCGCCGCCGGGTCTCGGCAGGATGAGCAGCGCCGCACCGCCGATGATGAAGGAACCGGCGAGCGTCACCACGATCGCCGGCAACCGAAGTTTTACGACGATGAACCCGGTCGCGCCGCCGATGCCGATCCCGGTCAGCGCCACCGCAGCGGCACCGCCGGCTACGCCCAGCGGCCCGGTCATCGTCGTCGCGGCGATCACCGCGCCCAGGCTGACCATTGCGCCGATGGCCAGGCTGATGCCGCCGGTAAGCATGAGGATCGCCTGGGCCATGGCGACCAGCGCCAGCGGAAACCAGCTCTGGGTGAATTTGGCAAAGCCGGAAGCGGTCAACAAGCCGGGAAACAGGAAGCCGTAGGCGACGAGGAACGCCATGACCACGGCGAACAGGCCGCGCACACCGATATTGCGGCGCAGCTGAACCGGCCAGTAAAGAGCGCCGGCTTGCCTTGAGGAGGCCACCGTGCTCATGCCGCCACCTGCCGCTGGTCGGCGCCCATCGCAGCGGAAACGATTGCTTCCTCGCTCAATGCGCCGCGCTCGAGCATGGCAACGATGTGGCCCTCCCGGACCACCGCGACGCGGTCGCAAAGGTGCACCAGTTCTGGCGTGTCGGAGCTGAGCAGCACGACCGCCTTGCCGGCGGCGGCGAAGTTGCGAAGCATCATGTAGATTTCGCGCTTGGTCTCGACATCGACGCCGCGCGTCGGGTCGTTGAGGAGAAGCGCAAGCGGGTGGTGCGGCATCCATTTCGCCAGCGCCACCTTCTGCTGGTTGCCGCCCGAGAGGGCCTGCGCCGGCCGGTCGAGGTCGCCCCTGATGCCAAGCTGGGCAGCGAGACCTCTCGCCGTCTCGCGCTCGGCACGGCGGCTGCGCAGCTTCAGCGCCGGCAGTCTTGCGAAAGCGGGCAGCATCATATTGCTGATGATGGAATGGATCAGGTGCAGGCCTTCGCGCTTGCGGTCGGCCGGGACATAGGCGAGGCCAAGCGCGTTGGCTTTCGGCACACCGCCGGGCAGACCCGAAGCGCCGTTGACGGTCGCGCCTGCCGTCCTGGCCGGAATGGCGCCGTAGAGGCCGAGCAGCAGATCTTCCTGCCCTTGCCCGACCAGGCCTCCAATGCCGAGCACCTCGCCCGTCCTGATGTCGAGATCGACGTCGCGCATCAGGCCGGCCGAAAAATTGCGAACCGAGATGGCGTTGGAAGTCGATACCGAAGCCTGCCACTGTGGAAAAAGATCGCCGGGGTCGCGGCCGACCATCAGCCGAACCAGCCCGCTGGCGTCGGTTCCTTCCAGGCTGCGATCCGCCGTGCAGGCGCCGTCCTTCAGGACGGTGACATGCTGGCACAGTGCCATGACTTCGTTCAGCCGGTGCGAAATGTAGAGAATAGCGATGCCCTCGCCGCGCAGCCTCTCCAACAATTCCGTCAGGACTTTCGTTTCGGTTGCCGAAAGCGACGAAGTGGGTTCGTCGAGAATGAGAACGCGCGGCCGGCGGTAAAGCGCCTTGGCTATCTCCACCATCTGCCGGCGGCCAAGCGACAAATGTCCGACCGGTATCGAGAGCGGTTCGTGAAGCCCGACAAGATCGCATGCTGCCCTGGCCCGCACGGCGAGTTCGGGATAGTCGAGCAAACCGAACCGGCGCGGATAGGCGCCAAGGCCGATGTTCTCGGCGATGGAGAGGCCGGCCGTCAGGCTGAGTTCCTGCTGGACGACGGCGATCCCTGCCTGTTGGGCATAGGCCGGGGTCATGCGCGACACTGGGCGCCCATCGACCTCGATCGCCCCGCCGTCCGGGCGCAAGGCACCCGACAACAGGTTGATCAGCGTCGACTTTCCGGCGCCGTTCTCGCCGAGCAGCGCATGCACGCGGCCGGGCTGGAGAGCGATGGAAACGTCGCGCAGGACGGGGTTGCCGAAGAAGGATTTCGACACCCCCCGCGCGGCAAGAAGCGGAGCCGTGGCCACCAATTTCTGCGACCTTCCAGGCTTATTGTTCAGCCAGAAGCTTCTTGAACAATTCCTCGTCGTAGGGCGAATAGATGTAGCCGTCAGCCGGAAAATCGGCCGCCCGGGCGAGGTACTGATCGATGTTGGAATTGTTGATCACCGGCAGCGGGATCTTGACGAAAGCCGGCACATCCTTGCCCTCCAGCGCCTGGACGGCGGTGTAGGTGGCAAAGGCGCCGAGCCAGTTCGGCTGCATGGTCGCCCAGCTCTTGAGGCCCTTTTCCTTCCAGAGTTCGAGGAACTGACGGGCGTTCTCGCCGGTGATCGGCACTTGTTCGCGGCCCTGTTTGTCGAGGGCGAGTACCGCGCCCGCAGACAAGGCGCCGCCGAGCGACAGAATTCCGTCGATCTCGGAATTGGCGAACAGCAGGCTGGTGACGGCTTCCTGTGCAGGCGCGACATTGTAGGGTGTGTTGGTCTCGGCAAGGACCGTCACCTCAGGATGGGCCTTGAGCGCTGCGTCAGCGCCTTTGCGCCGATCGTCGCTGACCGAAACGCCGGCCGGGCCGTTGAGGACCAGAATCTTGCCCTTGCCGCCGATGGTGTCGATCAGGAACTTGGCCGCCTGATCGCCCCACTGCGCGGAATCGGTGTTGACCTTGGCTGTGACCTGGTCGGTGTCGACGAGGCTGTCGAAGTTGATGATGGCGATGCCCTTGGCGCAGGCGTCCGCCAGCACACGCGCCGGCGCGGTCGACGAGCCGGCAATCAGGATGATGGCGTCGACGTCGGAATCGATCATCGACTGGATCTGCTGGATCTGGACGTTGGCGTCGCCCTGGGCGTCGGTCACGACAAGCTTGTCGACCAGCCCCTGCTTCTTCAGCGTCTCGACTTCGGCTTCGATGGTGCCCTGTGTCTGTTTCATCCAGGTCGGCACGGAATAGATGTTGGCCCAGCCGATCGTGTACGGCGCCTTGCGGTCCCCCTTGATGCATTTGGCGGCCGCATTGGCCTGCGAACCGGCGCCGAAGCTCAGCAGGAGACCGAGGCAAAGGGCACTTGCGGATGCGAAAAACGACGATTTCGTCATGATTGTTCCCTTCTGAGGTTATGCCGGACGTGCGGGATCGGGACAAGAAAATCCGCCGGTTGCCGCATCCGGAAACCGCCCGTTTTCTCGTCAGAACTGTCTGCGCCAGGCTCATTATTGTCTGATATTTCAGACAATGTGTCTGTATATCGGACAAACGGGATGCTAGACTGAGCCTTGACATCTTTCAAGCGTCTTGAGACGAGGGCCGAATTGATTTTTTTGGGGATGCGGCCGACATGAGCGATGGCGCCACCGGTCTGATCGAAACGGAAGCCGGCGCCGGGCCGCGCAATGGCGAACGCCGCCGCGGCATCGACCGCGTGATCGTGCTGCTGGAAGCGCTTTTGCGGCACCGCGCGCCGATGCGCGTCGGCGACATCGCCAAGATGATCGGCGCACCGCGTTCGACCACCTACGAAATCGTCAACAGCCTGCTCGAAGCCGAAATGCTCGAAAACGTCGGGACGGAAGGCTACGTTTATTTCGGTCGGGCCATGCATCTGTTCGGCTGGGCCTATTCGCATCACAACGCCCACTATCGGCGCATAATAGAGACGCTGGACAGGATGGCCGCGGAGACAGGCGAGACCGTGCAATTGTGCGGCCTGCGCGGGAACAAATATATCGTTCTTGATTGCCGTGATTCTTCCGGCCCGTTCCGGATTTCAAGCGATGTCGGGGTCGAGGTGCCGATCCCGTGGACGGCATCCGGGCGGCTCCTGCTCGGCCATATGAGCGAGCAAGAAGTGAAGGACTTCATCCCGTCTGGCGACTACAAGCTTCCCGACGGCCGCATCATTGCGCCGGCCGAATTCTTCAGCGATGTCGCTCTGGCCCGCCAGCAAGGTTTCAGCGAGACCACCGCCCTCGCCGACCGCTTCACGTGGTGCATGGCCGCGCCCATCCGCGATGGCCACGGCGCCGTCAGCAAGACTCTTTGCTTCGTATTGCCAGTCGACACACCGGAAGCGCGGCGCAGCGAATTGCTTGCCCTGCTGTGCGAACGCGCCCGCGGACTGTCGTTGGCGGGAAGCTGATGCATGTCGCCCAAAAAGCGTGCCCTCGAGCCTCACTCGAGGGTGCGCAGCGGTTTGGGATAACGACATGCATAAAGCAGGAACTTAACGCGTCTCGCGAATTGCTTTGACGCGACGCTTCCTGAAGAATTGCCCTGACGCCTTCGCCAATGGAGCGGAAAAATGGCCGGGCTCGAATACGGCCCGGCCAAAAGAAGGTTACAACCTTCAGAGGGGAACGCCGTCCAGCGGAATGGGAGGAAACCGCCGAACGGTGTTGCCCTGTTTGAGCCTGTTTGGGCGCATTGGCGACGAACAAAATTCCAAAAGCCGGCGGGACGACGAAAATTCCTGTTCTATGTGCTCTGACCACTTCAGACGGGTGACGCCCTTGTCTCAACCCTTGGCTCCGGCAGATCGGCATAGTGCCGGCGCGCCACGTCGGGATGCGAGCGCAGGCGACTTTTCAGCACATTGGTGCCGACGTCGCGAAACAGCGGATTGTCCGGATCGCTCGCCGGTCCGCGCGCCTCGGCAGCCAGTTCTTCAGGCAGGGTGAGCAGCGGGATCGTCGCGTCGAGCCGGGCGCTGAAGAAGAACGGAACGGAAATCCGCTAGACGCCGGCCGACGGCGTCACGACACGGTGCACCGTTGCCCTGAGATAGCCGTTCGATGCCAGTTCGAGGAGCTCGCCGATGTTGACCACCAGCGTTCCGGGGATCGGATCCACATTCACCCAGCTTCCGTCATATTCGACCTGCAGCCCCTTGTTGTCGTCCTGAAGCAGGAGCGTCAGGAAACCGCCGTCCTTGTGTGCGCCGACGCCCTGGTCGCCGCCGGTTGTGTCGCGCCCGGGATAGCGCACGATCTTCATGCGATGGTTGGGCTCACCGCAATAGATTGGATCGAAAGCATCCTCGGCCTGGTCGAGCGACAGCGCGAAGGCCTTTAGCAGGCGGACTGCCACCGCCGTTGCCCTGGTCTGCCATGCCAGCAGTGCCGACTTGAGTTGCGGCAGGGCCGAAGGCCATTGGTTCGGCCCTTGCAGCCGCGTCCAGGCGGGGACGCTGGGTCCTTGCGGGACAGGTCGGCGCTCGACGCCGATGTCGAGTTGTTCACGCCAGTCGGCCTTGCCCCTGGTCAGCTCGCCACCGGTGCGCGTGTAGCCGCGGAATTGCGGGGACCTGACCATTTCGATGGCCAGCTTGTCGGCTTCCGGCAAGGTAAAGAACCGGCGCGAGGCGTCGAGCACCTCGTCGATCTCCACAGCCGAAATTCCGTGGCCGCTGAGATAGAAGAAGCCGACATCGCGGGCCGCCGTGCGCAGGTCGAACAGAAAGGTCCGACGCTCCGATGCTCCCTGCTCAAGACGGCTGAGATCGAGCACCGGTACAATCCTGGCCATGATCGACCTCCTCCTGCCTCAGGCTTGGTTCAGGCCTTTACGGTGACACGCAGGTCGTTGCGATCAAAGCAACGCTCGATCCAATCTCGAGGCCATTGGCGGAAAGTCAGCGCTGCGTTTGGCGGCCGGCAGGCAAATAACGTCCGAACGGCTGTTCCATGGCACACGCACGGCCAGGCGCTGCAATGTCATTGCATTAAAAGTTCTGCGGTCTCAGGTTCGCCCTCTCTTCATGAATTCGGCTCGATTGCGAACGCTCAGATCACACGACACGGCGACGACGCGCCATAGCCGCTTTCAGCCATCAGCGCGCGTCTTGACAAAATATTTTGTCAAGACGAAAATGAGTATGCTTGAGCTTTGGCGGGCGGCCGAATCGGCTCGTAGTGGCGTCGTACCGCACCCGGCCCGACCGTGAGGACGCCAAACCCTGAAAGGAGTTCCCATGCCGATCAAGAAAGATGAAACCGGAAAGCGTTGGGTCGAGATGGAGTTCATCACGCCCGGCACACCCGAGCAGGTGTGGCGGGCCATTGCGACGGGTCCTGGCAACACTGCCTGGTTCACAAAAACCACGATCGACGAGCATGTCGGCGGCAGGCTTCATTTCGACTTCGGTCCCAATGGCGCGTCCACCGGCGAAGTGACAATTTGGGAGCCGCCGTTCCGTTTCGGCTATGTCGAACGCGAGTGGAGCGAAGGCGCGCCGCCTGTCGCAACGGAGATCACCGTGACCAGCCGGTCGGGTGATCGTTGCGTTGTCCGCATGGTCCATTCGCTGTTTGCCTCGACCGACGATTGGGATGATCAGTTGGAAGGGTTCGAGAGCGGTTGGCCCGGCTTTTTCGAGGTGCTGCGCATTTACCTTTCGCACTTCGCTGGCGAAAACGCCGCCAGCTTCAGCGTCATGGCCAGCACGAAGGCCGACCAGCTCTCGATTTCGAGGCAACTTACCGAGACGCTCGGACTGGCCGGCGCAAATGTCGGCGAGCAGCGGAATGGCCCGCAGCAGCCGGAGAGACTATCCGGCATAGTCGAACGCGTGCGGCAGGACGACAAGCAGCGCTTCATCGCGCTGCGCCTGACTGCACCTGCTCCCGGCATTGCCCTGATCGGAACCTATGATATCGATGGCAGCGCAAACGCCAGCATGGCATTGTATCTTTATGGCGACGACGCCGAGCAGTGCGCCGCCGAGGGCGAGCCCAAGTGGCGGAACTGGTTTGGCGAAACTTTCAAGCATCCGGGCTGACGGATGCTTCTGGATCGGCCGGCCAGGAGGTCGGCCGCCCGGGCAGTTCCGATATCATGGCGCATATGGATAGGAGAGTGTGATGAAGGTCGCCAGGTGGGGCAACAGCCTCGCTATCCGTATTCCTGCAGTTGTGGTTGAGGTCCTCGAACTCGGGGAAGGCGATGAGATTGAGATCCACGTCGCCGATGCCCGACAACTCGGCGTCGCGCGCAAGCCTGCGCGCGAGGAATTACTGAAGCGGCTTCGCGCCTTCCGCGGCCGCCTTCCCGCCGATTTCAAGTTCGACCGGGACGAGGCGAATACCCCGCTTCTTCGACCGCGCAATTCGGCTGTCGGAACGATACAGCTGTGAAAGCGGCGCCCCGATCCGCTGACAGGACGCGTCAGTCGTGGAGTTCCCTCGAGATCGCCGGGCCGACTGAAAAATCGCTGAATGTGACTTCGAAACCTTCACGTTGCGGTGAACAGCACATCATGCCGACATCGACTGTTTTCGAGGGCGGGAAGTAGGCGAGCCGCACCGGCTTCCAGCGATGGTCGGAGGCATCGAGATACTGAACGCGGATTGTCTCGGCATGGCGGGTCAGCCGGATCCTGACGCCGTCCGGCGCGGCCGGGATGCTGACCAGCGACCAGTCGGAGGCATCATTGGTGACGACGACGGAAAAATAGGCGAGTCCGTCGGTGAACTCGATGCCGGCCTTGACCCAATGCGTCTCGCTCAGCCGGACCATCAGACCGGCCTGATCATAGAGCACCTTGTAGTCGCCCTTGACGGTGACCTCGGCGCTGAAATCGCCCTCGACCTGCCGGTAGAGGAAGTGGCCATTGTCACGCCAGAAGTCATAAAAAGTCTCGCGCCAGAAATCGGTCTCCTTGCCGGTTCGCACATGCACGGTGCTGTCGCCGAAGGCATGATGCGGTGGCGGGTTGAGCCAGGTCAGTTCCGCAGGCTGAGATGTCATCGACTTGTTCGCCTCGCCGGTTCGTGTTGCGTCATCCGCCTCTCATGCGACGAGGCGGATATGTCTCTTTTACGCGCTCATTTCGGCGCTTGGTAAAGCTCGGACGCGGCCTCTCTCAGCGCGCGCCGGCTCTCCGGCCTGAAATACATCATGTGGCCGCCTTCCAGCAGCTCGAGGCGGATAGGCTTTGCGCCGGGAAGCGAAGGAATCTGGCCGACAAGGTAGCGTGACGCCAGATAGGGCGTCACCAGGTCGGTGTAGCCGTTGACGATCAAAACGCCGAGGCTGGGATTTAGCGCGCGCGCCTGCCGAAGGTCATCCATCACGCCGGTATAGCCCTGACGCGTCGCGCTCGTCCCGTAATCCCAATTGCCGCTGATTTCACGGTTGAGAAGCCGATAGCTTAGATCGGTGCGGAATTTCAATTCCTCCCTGATATAGCTGACAAAGGCGGAAGTCAGCGCCGGCACGCTTCGGTCGAGCACCGGATCAGGACCGCTGGGCCTTGGACTTTCCGGGGCAACGTCTGCCGTTTCGATCGAGCCGTCATAGACGCTGAGAACATTGCCCCTTGCCCGCGCAAACTCCTTGGCGAAGAGCGAGGTGGGAATGCGCGCAAAGTTTCGTTTCACGAGTTCGAGAGGCAGGCCGGTGATTTCGGCAACGCGCGGGCTCGCCAGACGCCCGCCCTGTTCGAGCCCGCTGGCAAGCGCGACGAGATAGTCGCCAAGCGCATAGCGTTCGACATCGGCCAACCGCTCCTGCAACTCGGAACCGGTGACGCTTTCGCTGCGCAGGCGCACCGCCGCCAGCGACGGCAGCTCAAGCGCCCAGTGAAGCGGCTGGAACTCGTCGGGCCGCACCAGTGTGAATTCGAGCGCCGGCGAGATGAGCACGATGCCGCGAGGACTGACGCCGATATCTTCCTGAAGCGTCTTGGCGAGCAGTGCCGCCCGAAACCCGCCATAGCTTTCGCCGGCAAGAAACACCGGCGACGCCGTGCGGCCCGCCTGTGCCAGATAGAGCCGGATGAATGCGCCCATCGCGGCGGCGTCCTGGTTGACGCCCCAGAAGCTGCGTGCCTCGGTGCCGGATGCTTCGCGGCTGTAACCGGTTCCGACGGGATCGACAAAGACCAGGTCGGTCATGTCGAGCCAGGTGTTCGAGTTGTCCAAAAGCCGCTGCGGCGGTGGGAGAAAACTTCCATCGGCCGCTGTCGCCATCACGCGTGGACCAAGCGCGCCAAGATGCAGATAGGCGGAAGCCGCTCCGGGACCACCGTTGAATACGAAAGTGATCGGGCGGCGGGGATCAGGTTCCCGGCTTGGCTCGGGACGCAGCGTGTAGGCGACATGAAAGATTTCCGCGGTGACGTCGCCCTTGCCGGATAGCAACGACAGCGTGCCGGCCCTTGCCTGATAGTTGAGCGTGCGTCCCGCGATCACGATCGAATGATCTGAGACCTGGGGCGGCGGGAGCAGCGACAGAACGCCGCCCGAAGGCGACGGCCGCTCGGCCACTTGCGCATGGCCGTTTGGAAGGCCGCCAACCAGCAGCAGCATAGCAAGGGTGATTTCTAGGAGCTTGGTACGCATGGCGACTCCGCAGCGGAACGCTGCAAGCTACCACGCTGATGGCTCAGCCGAAATCACAGGACTGTGCACGCCCTCGCTGCTGGAAGGAGACCAAGGCTTTCAACGCACGATCTTCAGGCACATCGGCGTGCCGATATCGATAAACCGCCCGGTGTCGGCCAGCCGACCCGTGGCCGCATCGCGTGCAAGAATCGAGATGCGGTCGGCGTTCTGGTTGGCCGAGAAGAGATGGCGACCTGAGGGCGTCAGTGCCAGATTGCGCGGCGTAGCGCCCCCGCACGGCGCATGGTCGACCAGCGCAAGCGTGCCCGTCTGCTGGTCGACGGAAAACACCACGACACTGTCATGGCCGCGGTTGGAGCCATAGAGGAAGCGGCCGTCGGGCGATATCTGGATGTCGGCGCAATGATTGCCGTCGCGCGCCGCGGCCGGCACGGCCGGCTTCGTGTCGATCTCGGTGAGCCTGCCCGACGCTTCGTCCAGCGCAAGCGAGACGACCGTCGAATCCAGTTCGTTCATGACGAATACGAAGCGCCCGCCCGGATGCAGCGCCACGTGACGTGGCCCAGCGCCGGGCGCAAGCGCCGACTCCGCCAGTCTGGTCAGGCCGCCGTCGGGCCCGATGCGGTACGAGACAAGCCGATCGATGCCGAGATCGGCGACCATCGTCACGCCACCGGCAATCGTCTCGGTGACGCTGTGGGCATGGGGACGTTCCTGACGAACTGCGTCGGGACCAGTTCCGCTATGGGCGACGCTCGACAACGGCGCGGTCAGGCCGCCATCGTGGCGCAATCCGTAGACGACGAGCGAGCGATCGGGGCCGCCTTCGCCCATGCCGTAATTGGCGACCAGGAGCTTCGTCCCGTCGCGCGTGACGGTGTTGTGCGCCGTGATGCTGCCAAGCGTCGGCTGCTTATTGATGTAGGAGAGCGCGGCGGTTTGCCTGTCGAAATGGTAGGCCGAGACCACGCCTTCGCGCCAGGTGAACACTTCGGAGTTGGCATAG
The DNA here is from genome assembly GCF_055811455.1 of Mesorhizobium sp. WSM4845. Taxonomy (NCBI): domain Bacteria; kingdom Pseudomonadati; phylum Pseudomonadota; class Alphaproteobacteria; order Hyphomicrobiales; family Phyllobacteriaceae; genus Mesorhizobium; species Mesorhizobium sp. WSM4845. The sequence continues at coordinate 110,784 of NZ_JBVVQA010000018.1, read as the reverse complement.
ACATGTGACCCGTCCGGCGTCACCGACAGGAAGGTCGGATTGTCGACGTCACCCGTCTCGGCCAGTTTCCTCGTCTCCAGCGTCTCCTCGTCGAAACTGTAGACACTGAGTCCAACGCCGCGCGCGCCCTGAAAATAAGGTGCCTCGCGGTTGAGGCTGCCGACGAAGACCAGACAGGCGTCGTTCATCAAATCCTCCCCTGTTCCGCCGGCATCCAGCCGCAGCGGATCGCGGCAAATTTCGCTTGTTCACGCTTGAAACACAATCCCATATGTGAAAATGCTATTCACTAGAGAAGATCGACGCAGGGAACCGATCGTGCGATCCAATCTCGACACGAAACCCAATACAAGGAGATGGGGCTGATCCGCGCCAACTATGAAGTCTTCAAGGGTGAAGGAGAACTCGTGCTTTATTGCGAGCCCCTGCAGACGGTGAAGTGCCGGATTCCGGCCGATTTCGCCGGCAAGACGGAGACATAGGCGATGGCTGCCATTGCCGAATTGCCGCTGACCGGGCTCGTCGTCGTCGACATGAGCCAGTTCCTGTCAGGGCCCTACTGCTCGCTGCGGCTGCTCGACCTCGGAGCCCGCGTCATCAAGATCGAGCGACCGGATGGCGGTGACCTGTCGCGCCGGCTCTATCTCAGTGACACCGAGATCGGCGGCGATTCCACCATCTTCCACGCCATCAACCGGGCCAAGGAAAGCTTTGCCATCGACCTCAAGGAAGAGGCCGATCTGGCGGCGCTGCGCAGCCTGCTGGCCAAGGCCGACGTGCTGATCCAGAATTTCCGGCCCGGCGTCATCGAGCGCCTTGGCCTTGACTACGAGGCGGTGCGCAAGATCAATCCACGCCTGGTCTATGCCTCGATCAGCGGCTATGGCGAAGAAGGCCCCTGGGTCAAGCGCCCCGGGCAGGATCTGCTGGCGCAGGCGCGTTCCGGCGTGATGTGGCTGAACGGCGACGAGGACCAGGGTCCGGTGCCGTTCGGCCTGGCGATCGCCGACATGCTGGCGGGCGCCGCCGCCGCGCAAGGCATCCTTGCCGCACTGGTGCGGCGCGGCGTGACCGGCACCGGCAGCCATGTCGAGACCAGCCTGCTCGAAGCGCTGGTCGACTTCCAGTTCGAGGTGCTGACCACGCATCTCAACGACGGACGCCGCGTGCCGCGACGATCGGCCTTCCGCAGCGCCCATGCCTATCTGTCGGCGCCTTACGGGGTCTATCCGGCCAAGGACGGCTATCTGGCGATCGCGATGACGCCGATCCCGGAGCTGGCCGACCTTTTGGAACTCGAACAGCTTGCGCCCTTTCGCGATCAGCCGTCGACCTGGTTCACCGCCCGCGACGAGATCAAGGCGATCATTGCGCAAAAAATCGCGACGAAAGCCGTCGACGAATGGCTTGCCATCCTCGAGCCCGCCGACATCTGGTGCGCCAAGGTGCTGAGCTGGCCGGAAATGATGGCCAGCGAAGGTTTTCAGGTGCTCGACATGCTGCAGACCGTGACGCGCGAGGACGACGTCTCGATCCTCACTACGCGTTCGCCGCTGCGGGTCGATGGCGTCCGCGCCAAGGTCGAGCGGGCGGCGCCGCGCATCGGCGAGCACAGCGCAAAGATCCGCGAAGAATTCGGGCTGTGAGCGACGTGACGCTCAAAGGCATGACCTGGAGCCATCCGCGCGGTTACGACCCGATGGTCGCCTGTTCGGGACTGTGGAAGCAGCAGACCGGCGTCACCATCGAATGGGACAAGCGCTCGCTGCAGGATTTCGAATCGTTTCCGGTCGAGGACCTGGCCCGTGCCTACGATTTGATCGTCATCGATCATCCGCATGTCGGCCAGATCACCGCCGAGACTTGTCTGGCGCCGCTCGACGTTGTGGGGCGTGAAGAGGAACGCGCGGCACTGGCGGCAGGCAGCGTCGGCCAGTCCTATCCTAGCTACAACTGGCAAGGCCGGCAGTGGGCGTTTCCGATCGACACGGCCAGCCAGGTGCAGGCGTGGCGGCCGGACATGCTTTCCGCCGCGCCGGCGAACTGGTCCGAGGTGCTCGACCTGGCGCGGCAAGGCCGCGTGTTGCTGCCGCTCAGGCCGCCGCATTCGCTGATGGTGTTCTACACGCTTGCCGGCAATCTCGGCAGGCCCGCCGTCGAAGAGCCTGGCGACCACATAAACCCTGACATCGGCGGCCGCGTTTTCGAGATGATGCGCGAGATCGCGGCTCTCGTCGATCCGACCTGCCTTGGCATGGACCCGATCGGCGTCCTGGAGGAGATGGCCAGCTCCGGCACGCGGATCGCCTGCGCGCCGCTGATCTACGGCTACGTTTCCTATGCCATCGCCGGATTCCGCAGCAGCCGCCTTGCCTTCGCCGACATTCCGCCTGCCGGCGACGCCGGTGTAGTCGGGTCGGCGCTCGGCGGAACCGGCATTGCCGTGTCGGCCTTTTCGAAGGCCACGCAAGAGGCCGTCGACTTTGCCTACTGGATCGCCAGCGGCGAGGTGCAGCGCGGCCCCTATGCGTCGGCCGGCGGCCAGCCCGGCCATGCCGCAGCCTGGGACGATGCCGCCGTCAACGCAGCCGCCGGCAATTTCTACAAGGACACCCGCGCCACGCTCGAGAGCGGCTGGGTCAGGCCACGCCACGATGGCTACATGGCCTTCCAGCAGGCGGCCTCCGATCGCATCAATCTCGGCCTGACCGAAAGGTACGATGCCGGCCGCGTCGTCGCCGATCTCAACCGCCTGTTTGTGGAGAGTCTCCGGCACTCGGCGCTGAGCTGAGGCGGTGTTCGCTAACTTCTCACAAATTCCACAGCCGCTTCGCATTGGCGGAGAGCAGCTTTTGCCGTTCATCGATGCTTGCTCCGCCAAGCAGCGCATGCGTCGCCGCAATCCAGGTGGCTAGTCCGCCGCCAAGCGTGCAGACCGGCCAGTCGCTGCCCCACACGACCCGGTCCCAGCCAAAGCATTGGATGGTGTGCTCGACATAGGAACGCAGCGTTTCGACAGTCCAGGATCCAGCGTCCGCATAGGCGACCACACCGGAAATTTTGCCGACGACGTTCGGCCGCCGCGCGATCTCCGCCATATGCTCGCGCCAGGGATGCTCACTGCTGCCCTTGATGTCGGGCACGCCGCAATGGTCGAGCACGAACTGCACGTTCGGCGCGAGATCGGCAAGCGCAATCGCCTTGCGGATCTGATGCGGCAGGACGACGAGGTCGAAGGTCAGTTTGGTGCCGGCAAGCCGCTTGATGTTTTCGCGAAACAGCGCGCCTTCCGAAAGTTCGTCCGGCACGACGTGGAGCACACGGCGAAAACCCTTGATGAAAGGATCGGCGCGCTGGCGCTCGAGATAGGCGGCAAAGCCCGGCTCTTCCGGACGGCAGGAGGCGATCACTCCCCTCAGCAAGCTGTCGTTCTGGTGTGACAGCGCCTTTACGTGACTGGTCTCAGCCTCGATATCCGCTGGATCGACATCGACCTCCATGTGCAACGCGCCCTCTATGCCGGCGCGGCGAGCCTGGGCTGCATATTCGTCGTAGGAGAAATCGCGGTTTAGCGCCGGCACGCCGGAGAGCCAGGGATAGCGCAGCGCTGACTGGTCGATCAGGTGCAGATGGGTATCGAAGATCATAACGGCGCTCCTCTGCATTTCCCGATCATCTCAGGGGGAAATTCTTCGTTCAAACAAGACTCTGTTTCGTCTGCCTGGCCGCGGCACCCGCCAGTTGCGATAGCTTTTCAGTCGCGGCCAGCAACAGTTCTATCGTCCTGGTGATATCGGGCGCCTTGGGTGCGTTGACCAGAGTTACGTAGGGGATCGACAGCGCGGCGATCGCCCTGCTGTCCGAGCCAAGCACAGGCGCCGACAGGTTGAATACACCGGCGGTCTGCATCGATGCCATCATTTCATAGCCGCGTTGTCGGATCTGGTCGAGACGGGCAAAGAAGTCCGGCGATTGAGGCGGCTTGTGGGTGCTGCGCAGATGTTCGGAGATCATCATCCGCCGCTCTTCCGACGAGCGGAACGCTAGCAGCACATGTCCGGAGCCGGTGTCGAACAGGCTGACATGCGCGCCGACGCGTATCGAGATGCCCCAATAGTCCGGCGCCTCCTGCTGGGCGATCACCACCGCAGAACCGCGGTCGAAGACGACAAGCTGGTTTGACTGCTGCGAGGCCTCCGCAAGCTCGCGCATCAGCGGCGTCGCATAGGAAACCAGCCGCCGCACCGGCGCGTGCAGATGCGCCAGGCCAAACAGCTTGAGCGTCAGCGAGTAACGGTCGCCATCCGGCCGCGTGACGTAGCCGCGCCGCACCAGCCGGTCCAGCATGCGGTAGAACTCGTTGGGGCTGCGGTCGAGCTTTTTGGCGATTTCCGCCTGGGTCAGGCCGCCATCGACGCCGGCCAGAAGCTCAAGGATGTCGAGACCCTTGTCGAGCGCCGGCGCGCGATAGCGGTCATCGTCCTCGTCCTCCGCCATAGTCACTCCCCGTGGTCAGCATCCGAAAGGACCATCGGCTTGGTGATTGTGTAAATTATTTGTTTGTATGTAAATAGTGGGCAGATCACCGCCGGTGCAACGCAACACATCGCGGCATTCATAACGACCATAGTGAACAGGAGCCGGACATGCAGCGGATGGCAATGGTGCTCGGCCTCAAGCCGGAAAAGATCGCCGAATATGTGCGGCTTCACGCAGCCGTCTGGTCCGACGTGCTGGCGATGATTTCCGCCTGCAACATCAGGAACTATTCGATCTACCTCAAGGAGCCGGAGCACCTCTTGTTCAGCACTTTCGAGTACCACGGCACCGACTATGCCGCCGACATGGCGAAGATGGCCGCCGATCCCAAGACGCAGGAATGGTGGGCGCTGTGCATGCCTTGCCAGGAGCCGCTGCCGACCCGCAAGGAGGGCGAATGGTGGGCATCGATGGACGAAGTCTTCCATCATGACTGATGGCGTTTTCGACCCAGCCTCGCTCTCCCAGTCCTGGGCGAAGCCATCGAAGCCGCGGCCGATCGTGATTTTCGGCGCCGGCTCGATCGTCGGCGACGCGCATTTCCCGGCCTATGGGAAAGCCGGCTTTCCGGTCGCCGGGCTTTTCGATCCAGACCACGCCAAGGCGGAAAAACTCGCGGCCAACTGGGGCGTCACCGCTTACCGGTCGATCGAGGAGGCTACTTCAATCGACGGCGTCATCTTCGACCTGGCGACGCCGCCGGCTCATCATGCCGGCGTGCTCAGGGCGTTGCCCGACGGCGCCGTAGCGCTGATCCAGAAGCCGATGGGCAGCGACCTCAGCGAGGCGAGCGAGATCCTCGAAACCTGCCGCGCCAAAAACCTGAAAGCGGCTGTGAATTTCCAGCTTCGCTTCGCACCGATGATGCTGGCTCTCAGGGATGCGATCGCCAGGGGCTGGCTGGGCGACGTCGTCGACTTCGACGCCTGGCTGGCGCTGGCGACACCCTGGCAGCTGTGGGAATTCCTGCTGAAGGCGCCGCGCGTCGAGATCGCCATGCACTCGATCCATTATCTCGACCTGATCCGGCAATTGCTCGGCGATCCCAGGGGGATTCACGCCAAGACGCTCGGTCATCCCGACCATAAGGTCGCGCAAACCCGCACCAGCGCGATCCTCGACTATGGCGACACAGTGCGCTGTGCGCTGTCGATCAATCATGATCATAAATTTGGCCGAAAACACCAGGCCTGCGAGTTCCGCATCTGCGGAACCGAGGGCGCCGCCTATCTCAAGCTCGGGCTCAACCTCGACTATCCGCGCGGCGAGCCCGATATCCTTGAAATCTATCCGAAGGGCGGCTCAGACTGGGTCACGGTGCCGCTCGTCGGCGAATGGTTTCCGGACGCCTTTGTCGGCCGCATGGCCAATGTCCAACGCCACGCATCAGGCGAAGACGCCGAGCTTGTCAGTTCCGTCGAGGACGCCTGGAGCACAATGGCGCTGGTCGAAGCTGCCTACCAATCGAGCGCGGCGCCGGCAACACCGATCGCGGCGAGGCCCTGACATGGAGCAGACTGTCTATTTCGAGGATTACCAGATCGGCTCGTCGCGTATGACCAGCGGGCGCACCATCACCGAGACCGACTTCGTCGTGCATGCCGGCCATACCGGCGATTTCTTCCCTCACCACATGGACGCCGAGTTCATGAAGACGACGCCGTTCGGCCAGCGCATCGCCCATGGCACGCTGGTCTTCTCGGTCGGCGTCGGACTGACGGCAAGCGTCATCAACCCTGTCGCGTTCTCCTATGGCTATGACAGGTTGCGCTTCATCAAGCCGGTGTTCATCGGCGATACGATCAAGACCCGCACCACCATCTCGGCCAAGCAAGACGACCCAAAGCGGCCGGAGTCGGGTCGCGTCATCGAGCGCTGCGAGGTGATCAACCAGCATGGCGATGTGGTCCTGGTTGCCGACCACATCTACATCGTCGAGCGCCGCGACAAGCCCAACAGCGCTTAAGGGCTCCAGCGATCCGGTCCGCCGCATTGATGACCGCTCCCGGCGGACGGTTCGTCAAAGCGGAAAGCGCGCCCGCGAGGGCCGCTTCGGTTACTTGCTCGTCGGGTCGACCGGGGTTTTGGAGCCTCGCCTGGGTCGGCGGATGGCTCTCACCTTGCGGCTGTTTCCACCGCCGCAGAAGAACTGATCGCCACCATCGGACTCGAGCCCCGACACGCCTGTTCCAGGCGGCATATCAAGCTTCTCCAGGACCTTTCCGGTTTCAGGATCTATCCGCCTGACGTCGCTCTCGTCACCTTCCCAGGTGCCGTGCCAGAGTTCGCCGTCGATCCAGGTGACCCCTGTGACGATACGGTTGGAATCGATTGTGCGAAGAACTGCCCCTGTATGGGGGTCGATCTGATGGATTTTGCGACCGCGATTCTGCCCCACCCAAAGTGAGCCTTCGGCCCAGGCGAGTCCGGAGTCGCCGCCGCCACCTGGCGCCGGAATCGTGGCGAGTACGCGGCCAGTGTTGGGATCGATCTTCTGAATGCGATCTTCGGCGATCTGGAACAGGTGCTGGCCGTCGAAGGCCGTTCCTGCGTGCGCGGCGACATCGATCGCGCGCACCACCTTGCCGCTCGCAGGATCCAGGGCGTTCAGTCTGTCTCCTGACGCAAACCAGACGTGCTGACCGTCGAATGTAACCCCAGCCACCTGGTCGACACCCGGAAAGGGTCCATATTCGCGGAGGACTTCGGCTGCAGATCGTTTCATGCTTCTCCTCCAGGCTCAGATCTGTTGACTTGTCCACGACACTAGTAACCCGACAGTGAGCCGGGGAGTAACAAGATTGTCGGGAATCCCGGCACCGGCGGGGTCATCCAGCGGCGCGCTCGCCCGCGGCCGAACGACTGCACCTTGCCTGCTGCCGCAAGCTGCTCGAGCGAGCGCTGCACGGTGCGCGAGCTGGCTCCGAGCGCAATTGCGAGCGCCGAGCTCGACCACGACTCGCCGTCGGCGAGGAAGGCGAGCACCGCTGCATGCGGCTCGTCGGCGGGCGGCGCCAGCACCACGACATCGCGTGGGCGGCGCGGCTTAAGCGCAAAGCCTCGCTTGGTCGCGCTCACATCCGCCAGTGACCGCAACTCCACCCGAAGCCGACCGACTTCGACCCGCAACCGGGCGCGATGCGATTCATCGGCGTGCTTGCCGCCGAAGGCGCGTGCGACGAGCGTGCTCCGCGGCACGTCTGCGGGCCAGGCTTCGCCCAGCGTGCGCGCAAGCGCGAACAGGACCGGGCGCGTCGCGAGCGAGACGATCATGCCGGCGTCCCGCATGACATTGCGGCAGGCGTCGACGACGAGCGCCCCCGACGCCAGCAGCGCTTCGACCTCCTCGAGCAGGAGCGGGCGCTCCACACCGCGCGCGATCAGCCGCGCCGCGGGCGTGTTCATCACCAGGGATGCGCCTTCAACCTCGGCCGTCAGCGCTGGAATGTCCGCCTGGCCCGCCGCGTGCGCGGCCCGCCCGAGCGCAGCGCGCGCCGCCTTGGTGCGGAGGCGGCGTATCGCGATCCCCGCAATCACCAGCTCGTGGGCGGCCCTCGACGCGGGTGGGAGCGTTGTCGGGTCGAAGCCAGCCAGCCTGCCCTCCGCCTCATCGAGGCGTCCGATCAGGAGCAGGCGCCGCGCTTCGAGATTGCGCGCATGCGCGGCATTGACGTGGTCGCCGTGTTTTTCAAGCGTCGACCGCGCGGCGTCGAGTGCCTTCGCCGGCCAGCCGAGGTCGCGCGAGACGAGCGCGATCTCGGCTTCGGCGACGACGCACCTCGCGCGTGCCACCGCCTCTCTCGGACCGAAGGCGCGCGCAGCACTTTTGAGAAGAGCCTTTGCTCGGACGAGATCGCCGAGCTGCGCCATCGCGATGCCGCGCAGCGCAAGCGCAGGCGCATCCTCACGCAGGGCGACCCGCTTCAAAGCGCCAAGAGGATCACCCGTCGCAAGGGCGCGCGCCGCAGCGGTGATCAGCGAGTCCATCGGAATCCCGTCACACTTGTCACTCTCACCTTTCGATGTCCGGTCCTAATCTATCTCAGCACCAACAACCAGCGCGCCGTGTCGAAAAGGGATGACGTCTCGATGACACTCCACCCCGACCAGAAGATGCCGCCCGAAGGCAGCGGATCTGCCGATTTCCCAAGCGACGAAGTCGCCGCCCGTGGCGCGGCCGACTGGCTATCGCTGGCGGCCGCGCCCACCTTCGCAATCATGGCGCTGCTGACGGCCGTTACCGGTGATGCCGACATGATCTGCGCTGCGCAAGATGCGTGGCCGCTGAACGAAATGGCAATGATGTACCTGCTGATGAGCGCCTTCCATTTTGCGCCCTGGCTGAAGCTGGTCGCCGGCCGACGAAGCGGTGCCCACCGGTCGTGACCCGGGCGTGCGCCAGGTCAAACGTGAATTACAGAGTTCCACCCGACATGCTGGCCTCGCCTGCATGACGCATCATGCGGCGAAAACTCATCGAGATATGGGCTCGCCTGATGTGCCCGATCGACTCCCAGTCGCCGATCTCGGCGGCGGCAAGCACCTCTTCCATTTCGCGGCGGAACGCAGTGAACTCCTCGACCAGGCCCAACTGCGGCATCATCTTCAGGACGACGCGCGCGACCTGAAAATACAGGCGCTCGCTGATCTCGCGCAGCGGCTGGTTGCCGGTCATCGCGGTGAGCTCGTAGAAAAAATCCATGTTGAGGCGCAGGAAAGCGCGCTGGTCGGGATTGAGCACATCGGAATCGCAGCGCGCGATGAGTGCCCTTATCCGGTCGAGGTCGTCCGCCGTGCGCGGGATCGGCGAAAGCTTGCCGACGAGGAGCGCCAGCTCCAGGCGCAAGTGATAGACCTGCTGCAATTCCTCGATGTCGACGTCGGTGACGATCGTGCCGACGCCATGGACGGATTGAACCAGACCCTCGGATTCGAGGCGCGCCAGGACACGGCGAACCGGCGTGCGGCTGATCTGGAATTCCTGGGCAAGCTCTTCCTCGGAGAGATGGCTGCCGGGCGCATAGTCGAGCAGGCAGATGCGGTCGCGCAATATCCGGTAGATACGCTCGAACCGCTCCCGCGCCGAGAGCGGGCGCGGCGGCGCGGCGGTCGCGGCCAGGGGCGCGGCATCCGTCTCAAGCGTCATCCAGCCTCCAGGACAGCGTGCAGGAACTGCCGCGTCCGCTCGTTCTTGGGGGCGCCGAACAACTCGTTTGGCGGCCCCTGCTCGCAGATCTTGCCGGCATGGAAAAAGCAGACGCGATCGGAGAATTCCTTGGCAAATCCCATCTGGTGGGTGACCATCAGCATGGTGAGGTCATGTTCCCTGCCGAGTTTTCGGATGACTTCAAGCACCTCGCCGACGAGTTCGGGGTCGAGTGCCGAGGTCACCTCGTCGAACAGCATGATCTTGGGCCGCATGGCGCAAGCGCGGGCGATGGCGACACGCTGCTGCTGGCCGCCGGAAAGCTGCGAGGGATAGTGGTCCTTCTTCTCCGACAGGCCGACCATGTCGAGCAGCTCGGCCGCACGCGCCTCGGCATCGGCCCGCTTCATGCCGAGCACGGTTATCGGCGCCTCGATGCAGTTCTGCATCGCCGTCATGTGCGGGAACAGGTTGAACGACTGGAACACCATGCCGATCTTGGCGCGGATCTTGCGGATGTGCGCGAGATCGGCGGGAACAAGCTTGCCGTTCCTCTTCATGTGGGTGAGCGGCTCGCCTTCGACCCAGATGACGCCGTCATTGATCGTCTCCAGCGTCATCAGCATGCGCAGCACCGTGGTCTTGCCGGAGCCGGACGGCCCGATGATAGAAACCTTCTCGCCGCGTGCTATGTCCAGATTGAGCCCGTCGAGAACGGTCAGCGCGCCGTAGCGTTTCGAAACATTGTCGAAGCGGACCATCGGTTGTTCCGTCATCGCATGGTCCTCCGGTTGAGCAAGCCTTCGAGGGAGCGAATGAGCGCGGCAGAAACCAGGCTCATGGCAAGGAAGAACAGGCCGACCAGCGTCATCGGCTCAGTGTAGCGGAAGGTTTCGGAGCCGATGATCTTGGCGGTCTGCATCAGCTCCAGCACGGCGATTGCGGAAAGCAATGGCGTCTCCTTGAACAAGGCAACCAGATAGTTGCCGAGCGCCGGAACGATCGGCGGAATCGCCTGCGGAATGATGATGTCGCGGAACGTCGTCCAGGCTGACAGATTGAGGGCGACCGAGGCTTCCCACTGGCCGCGATGGATGTTGTCGAAACCGGCGCGATAGACCTCGGAACAATAGGCAGCGTAGTGGATACCGATGGCAAGCACCCCGGCGGTGAAGGCGTCGAGCACGACACCGAATTTCGGAAAGACGAAATAGAGAAAGAATATCTGGATCAGCAACGGGGTCGACCGGATCAGTTCGACCAGCACCGAAATCGTCCAGCCGGTCCACGGCACGGCGATGCGGACCACCGCCAGCACCAGGCCAAGCGAGGCGGCAAGCGCAAACCCGATCAGCGTCGCCTCGATGGAAACGATGGCAGCGCTGGCGAGCACTGGCAGGATTTCAAAAGCAAATGCCCAGTCCCAGATCATGCTGCCTTCCCCCGCGCCAATCCGAGCGAAGCCCGCCTTTCGAGAAGCCGCATGCCGATGGTCACGACCAGCGACATTGCCAGGTACATCAGCAGGACGAGGGTGAAGATCGGAATGGTCTTGAACGTGTTCTGGTTCATTTGCTGCGCCTTGAAGGCGAGGTCCGAGAGCGTGATCAGCGAGACCAGCGCTGTCGATTTCAAAAGCTCGATGAACAGATTGCCCCAAGGCGGGATCATGGCGACGAAAGCCTGCGGCAGGATGATCCGGCGCAGCATCTGGGGGCGGCTCATGTTCAATGCGGTAGACGCCTCCCACTGTCCGCGGGCGACGGACTGGATCGCGCCGCGCACGACTTCCGATCCGTAAGCACCAACGTTCAGGCCGAGCGCCAGGACAGCAACCAGAAATGCGTTGAGCGTGACACCGAATTGCGGCAGCACGAAAAACAGCCAAAACAATTGCACCAGCGCCGAGGTGCCGCGGAAGATCTCGACATAGACCGTGGCCAGCCATTTGAGCGGCGCCGGGCCATACATCCTTGCCAGCGCCGCCAGCACGCCCATGACGATTGCCAGCAGGCTGCCGAGGACAGCGATCTCGATCGTCAGGACCGCGCCTTGCAGCAGCCCCGGCATAAACACTTTGTAAGATTCCTGCGTTGCCAAGGCACCGATCACGACAAGCGCGACGACCAGCATGGCAACGAGCGTACGGATTCCCATGCGGATTCCCCCAGGAAAAAGGGGCAGCGCTTTCGCGCCGCCAGCAGTTGGGAACCTATTTGCCCGCGCAAAGCTCCGCGGTGGTCTTGTTGGGCAGGTAGTCCTTGCCGAAGCCGAGCGGCTCGACCAGCGCGATGTGCTCCGGCGAACCGAGGAACGTCTTCAGCTCGGCGTTGAACGCCTCCTGCAGGTCGGTATCTTCCTTGCGGAAGCCGAAGCCGCCATGGCCTTTCACCGACTTGCCGGCAACCTCGCCGAACGGCTTGGTCGATTCGACGCCGTCGGCCTTCTTGGCCATGTCGGCGATCGAAAGAGCGGTTAGCGCGGCAGCGTCGGCACGGCCCGACTGGACGGCGGCGACCAGACTGGACTGGTCGGGCAAGGCAACGATCTGCCCGGCGGCGACACCAGCGTCCTTGGCATAGCCGCCCTCGACGGCGCCGGCCATCACGGCGAGCTTGAGATCCGGGTTTTCCTTGATGCTGGAAAAGTCCTTCACGCCCTTCGGATTGCCTTTTGCCACCAGCATGGCCTGACCGATGCCGTAGGACGGCTCGGAGAAATTGATCTCGGCGCAGCGCTTCGGATTGATGAACATGCCGGCGGCGATGATATCGAAGCGGCCGGCCTTGAGACCTGGGATAAGCGAGCCGAACTCGGTCAGCACGCCGTCAACCTGCGCGATACCCATCTTGGCGAGTACCGCCTTGGCAACTTCCGGCGCTTCGCCGGTCAGCTTGCCGTCAGGCGTGGCGTAACCGAACGGCGCCTCGTTGGCAAAGCCGACGCGGATATAGCCGTCCTTCTTGGCCTGTTCGAGGGTGGTTTCCGCATAAGCGGGCAGCGCCGTGAATGATGTCGCGGCAAGCGCGAGGCAGGCGGCGGCTTTCACGACCATCCGGCGCGATATCGATGATTTGAACATGCTTTTCTCCCATTGAACAACTGACTGATATTCCCGGGCGCGGCCTTCTTCGAGGTCGACACCTGCCTGTCAAGACGTATACAACTGCCCTAGACATTGTGCAAGCTAAGATATAAAAACTACAGAAATCTGGTAATAATTCGTAATCAGACCACACATTATTGCCAGTTGTGCACAATCTAAGAAAAAACCAGCGTACTGGCAGGCGGGATTTCGGTGGCGAGCGCGAGCGGTTTCGGGACTTTAACGCAAGCGGAGTGTGCGCAGCGCCTGGCCGGCGTGAAGTCACGCATGGAGAAGGCCGGCTTCGACCTCATCATCTGTCAGGACCCAGCTAATATGTGCTGGCTGACCGGCTATGACGGATGGTCGTTCTATGTTCCGCAATGCGTGCTCGTCCATCTCAGGGAAGACCGGCCGATCTGGTTCGGCAGGGCGCAGGACGCCAGGAGCGCACGCCTGACCACCGGCCTGCCGGAGAAGAACATCGTGCCGTTCTCGGAACGGCTGGTGCAGCAGCCCGTCGAACACCCCTATGACGAACTCGCCCAGCTGATCCGGTCGCGTGGCTGGGGAAACGCCCGCATCGGCGTCGAGATGGACGCGCATTATTACACCGCGCGCTGCCATGCCCATCTCGTCAGCGGGCTGCCTGACGCGCACTTCGCCAACAACCACGATCTCGTCAACTGGGCGCGGCTGATCAAATCCGAAGCCGAGCTGGTGCTGATCCGCGAGGCCGGTGCGATCTGCACACACGCCATGAAACGCGCCATAGAAAAAATGCGGCCCGGCGTGCCGCAGAACCATGTCATTGCGGAAATCTATCACGCACAGATCACGGGCGTGCCCGGAGCGGGCGGCGACTATGCCGCGATCTGTCCGCTGATGCCCGTCGGCGAGGGCACCAGCACGCCGCATCTGACCTGGTCCGACGCGCCGCTGCCGGACAGCGGCCTCGCCATTCTGGAGATCGCCGGGGTGCGGCGGCGCTATCATGCGGCGCTGACGCGGACCGTGCATTTCGGCAAGCCGCCGCAAGTCCTCGTCGACATGGCCAAGGCGATCGTCGAGGGCGTCGACGCCGGCCTTGAGATGGCCCGCCCCGGCTACACCGCCGAAGAGGTGGAAGCCGCCTGGCAGGCAGTGTTGAGGAAGAACGGGCTGAAGAAGGAGAGCCGCGTCGGCTATCCGGTCGGGCTCGCCTACCCGCCCGATTGGGGCGAACGCACCGCAAGTCTTCGTCCCGGCGACACCACCAAGATGCAGTCCGGTATGTGCTTCCATTTCATGGCCGGCGTTTGGCTCGACGATTTCGGCATCGCCATCTCGGAATCCTTCGTCGTCACGGATCGCGGCGGCGAACGCCTCTGCGACGTGGCGCGCGAACTCATCGTCATCGACTGAGCATGGGGACTGGAAGCCGGTCACTGACGAAAGATCATGCCGGCAACGAAACCGGTAACCAGCACGAGGACGCCTGATGGACCGTAATCCGTTTTCCGAAGCCGAAATCGCCGGCCGCCTTGTCAGGGTCCGCACGGCGCTGGCCGAGCGCGAGCTCGACGCGACGGTCTTTGCTTCGCCGGAGAACGTCTTCTACCTCACCGGGCTCGATCACTGGGGATATTTTGCCCCTCACCTGCTGATCGTCCCGCTCGAAGGGAAACCTGTCCTGGTCACCCGCTCGATGGAAAGGGTGACGATCGAGAAACAGGTGACGGCAGCGGAATTCCGCGGCCATTCCGACAGCGAAACGGCGGCCGACCTTGCCGCGCGGGTGCTTGCCGAGCTCAGCCTGTCCGGCAAGCGGATCGGCCTCGAATACTGGACGGCTGGCCTCAGCCATGGGCTTGCCGTCGCACTCCAGACGCAGGCCGATGCCAGATGGAGCGATGTTTCCGGGCTGGTCGACAGGATGCGGCGAGTGAAGAGCGCCGAGGAACAGGCACTGATGCGTCAGGCGGCACAAGTGACCGACGCCGCCGCCGGCGCCGCGATCGCCGCGATCTCGGACGGTGTCTCCGAACAGGAGGTCGCAGCCCAGTGCGTTGCGGCGATGATCCGCGCCGGCGGTCATGCTCCGGGCTTCGGCCCGTTCATCCGCCCGGCCGCGCGCCTGGGCGAAGAGCATACGACCTGGGGCGACGGGATCTACCGCAAGGGCGAGCCGGTCTTCATCGAACTGTCCGGCTGCATCTCGCGTTATCACGCGCCGCTCGGCCGGCTCGTTCGCATCGGCCATATCAGCGACGAAGACGCCGCGATGGCGGAGGTGACCGCCAGGGCGTTCGATGCCGTCGTCGAGGCACTCAAGCCCGGCGCAAGGGCGCGCGACGTCTACGCCGCCTGGCAGACCGTCGCCGACGAGGCCGGTCTTTCCTATTATCGCCGCCATCACTGCGGCTATATGGTCGGCGCCGGACAGCCGCCATCATGGACCGGCGGCAATTCGGTGACCGGCTTGAGGCACGATTCCGATCTCGAAATCGAGACCGGGATGAGCTTCCACATCCTGTCGTGGCTGATGGGCACCGGTCGCGGCAATGACTTCGTCTCCAACACCGTACTTCTGACCGATGCGGGCGCCGAAGTGCTTACCCGCACGCCGGCCGGCCCGATCGTTCGCTAGGCCCGCAGGAATGGTGCGCTACTCGGCATTTTCGATTTTCCGCAACGCGCTGTCTGGCCAGAAGAACTGGCAGCGCGCCTGGCGGGCAGCGGAGCCAAAACCGTCCTACGACGTGATCGTCATCGGCGGCGGTGGACACGGCCTCGCTACCGCCTTCTACCTCGCCGAGAACCACGGCATCCGCAACGTCGCGGTGCTCGAAAAGGGCTATGTCGGCGGCGGCAATATCGGCCGCAACACCACCGTCATCCGCTCCAACTACCTGCTCGACGGCAACACCCAGTTCTACGAATTCTCGATGAAACTCTGGGAGAACATGTCGCGGGCGCTGAATTTCAACGTCATGTTCTCGCAGCGCGGCCAGTTCGTCACCGTGCATTCCGCCGACCAGCTCGACGGCTTCAGCCACCGCGCCAACATCATGCGGCTGAACGGCATCGATGCCGATATCCTCAACCGCGACGCGGTGCGCCGTCTCGTGCCCTATCTCGATTTTTCCGACACCGCCCGCTTCCCGATCCATGGCGCCATCTTCCAGGGCCGGGCGGGCACGGCGCGCCACGATGCGGTCGCCTGGGGCTATGCGCGCGCCGCCGACGGCCATGGCGTCGACATTATCCAGAACTGCGAGGTGACAGGCTTCCTCCGCGACGGCGACAGGATCGTCGGCGTCGAAACGACGAAAGGCCGGATCGGCGCCGGCAAGGTCGGCCTCGCTGTTGCCGGTCATACATCCGTGCTCGGCGCCAAGGCCGGCCTGGAACTGCCGATCGAAAGCCACGTCCTGCAGGCCTTTGTCACCGAACCGCTGAAGCCGTTGGTGGACCATGTTGTCGCCTATGGCGCCGATCATTTCTACGTCAGCCAGTCGGACAAGGGCGGGCTGGTCTTCGGCGGCAATCTCGACGGCTACAATTCCTACGCCCAGCGCGGCAATCTGGGCGTCGTGCGCGAAGTGGCGGAGGCGGCGATCGCTCTGATGCCGTGCATTTCGCGCATCCGACTGCTGCGCCATTGGGGCGGCGTCATGGACATGACGCCCGATGCCAGCCCGATCATCTGCCCGACACCGATCGAAGGCCTCTATCTCAACGGCGGCTGGTGCTATGGCGGCTTCAAGGCGACGCCGGCTTCCGGCTGGTGCTTCGCCCACACGATCGCCACCGGCAAGCCGCATCCGTTGATCGCAGCCTATGGGCTCGATCGTTTCCGCACCGGCTACACGCTCGACGAGGCCGGCGCCGGCCCCTCAGCCTGGCTGCAATAGGAGGCGCAAGACAATGCTGCGCATCGAATGCCCCTGCTGCGGTCCGCGCGACCATGACGAGTTCCGCTACAGCGGCGACGCTTCCGTCACGCGTCCGGCGCACGACGATCCCGATCCCGAGGCCTGGTACCGTTACGTCTATGTCAGGAAAAATCCGGCGGGCCTGCACCGCGAGTTCTGGCAGCACGTGACCGGCTGCCGCCAATGGCTGGTGGTCGAACGCGACACGCGCAACCACGCCATTGCATCGGTCGAGCTGGCCAGGAAATTGTCGGCCAGGAAATCACCCGCCAGGAAATCGCCGGCATGAGTTCGAACCACAAGCGGTTGTCGATGGGTGGCCGTATCGACCGCGAGCAGCCGGTCGAGTTTACCTTCGACGGCCGCGAACTGGCTGGATATCGCGGCGACACGCTTGCCTCCGCGCTGCTCGCCAACGGCGTCACCCTGGTCGGGCGCAGCTTCAAATATCATCGTCCGCGCGGCATTTTTTCCGCCGGACCCGAGGAACCGAACGCGCTGGTCACGCTCGCAACCGCAGGCAGGCGCCAGCCGAACCTGCCGGCAACGACGCTGGAACTCGGAGACGGCCTAATCGCTGAAAGCCAGAACCGCTGGCCGTCGCTTGCCTTTGATGTGCAAAGCACCAACGGCCTGCTGGCGCCGTTCCTTTCGGCCGGCTTCTACTACAAGACCTTCATGGGCCCGACGCGCCGCGCCTGGATGTTCTACGAGCACTTCATCCGCAAGAGGGCCGGGCTCGGCAGAGCCGGCACCGACTCCGACCCCGACCGCTACGACATCAGGCATGCCTTTGCCGATGTCGCAATCATCGGCGGCGGCCCAGCGGGATTGTCGGCGGCGCGTGCTGCCGCAGCGGCCGGCGCGCAGGTGGCGCTGATCGAGCAGGATTTCCTGCTCGGCGGCCAGCTTCTGGCGGAAGCTTCCGACAGCGCTGCGGCCGCATGGCTGAGACAGGCCGAGGCCAAACTGGACGGCTTCAAAACCGTCGCCCTGATGAAGCGGACGACCGTCTTCGGCATCTATGACGGCAATGTCATCGGACTGGTCGGGCAACGCGACCCAGCCAGTCCGCGGCCGGCCGGCGAAGTGCTGCAGACATTGACCATGCTTCGCGCCCGCTCGATCGTTTTCGCCACCGGCGCCATCGAGCGACCAATGGTATTCTCGAACAACGACCGACCCGGCGTGATGCTTGCGTCGGCCGCCCGGACCTACCTCAACCGTTTCGCCGTCCTGCCCGGCAAGAAAATAGTCGTCGCCACCAGCAATGACGGCGCCTGGCGCACCGCCTTCGACTATGCCGCAGGCGGCGCAGAGGTGACGGTTGCCGATCTGCGTGCAGCGCCGTCCACGGCGCTTGCCGCAGAAGCAAAACGGCTCGGCGTAGCGGTGCGAGCCGCAACGCGCATCGTCGACGTGCGCGGCGGCCATGCCGTCAGGCGTGCAACGCTGAGCGGAGCGGACGGCCAGTCCGAGGCCGCATGCGACCTGGTCTGCGTGTCCGGCGGCTGGTCGCCAACCGTGCATCTCACCTCGCACCTGGGCGTCAAACCTGGATATCGCGACGACATTGGCGGCTTCGTGCCGGCCGCGTTTCCGGCGGACCGGTTCGGCGCCGGCTCGATGATGGGAATTTTTTCGACCGCCGATGTCATCGAGAACGGTCATCGCGCCGGCACCGCGGCAGCATCGTTCTGCGGCAAGTCGGCGCCGGTGCCCGCTCCGTCGAAACTCGATCTCAGCGAGACCGCCACGGCCTCGTTTCGCGAAATCCCTTCTCTCGGCCGTGGAAAGGCCTTCGTCGATTTCCAGATGGACGTGACGACCGGGGATATCGAACTCGCCCATCGCGAGGGCTATCAATCGGTCGAGCACCTGAAGCGCTACACCACGCTTGGCATGGGCACCGACCAGGGCAAGACCAGCAATTTTGCGGCGCTTGCCGCGATGGCGGCGCTGCGCAACGCAACCATCCCCGAGACCGGCGCCACGACCTTTCGACCGCCCTATACGCCGGTTGCCATCGGTGCGCTTGCCGGACGCGCCATCGGCCATCATTTCAAGCCGATCCGCCGCACGCCGATGCACGACTGGCATATGGCGAACGGCGCCGAGATGCTGGAGGTCGGGCTCTGGATGCGGCCCTATTTCTACAGGCAATCCGGGCGCGACGTGAACGAAGCCTATGTCGCCGAAATGCGGAGTGTGCGCCAGGCCGCTGGCCTGATGGACATCTCCACTCTCGGCAAGATCGACGTCCAGGGCCCGGATGCCGCGATTTTCCTCGATCGCATCTACGCCAACGGCTTTGCCAAACTGCCGGTTGGCCGTGCGCGCTACGGCGTCATGCTGCGCGACGACGGCATCGTCTTCGACGACGGCACCACGACGCGGCTGGCCGAGAACCGGTTCTTCATGACCACCTCGACCGCCAAGGCCGCCGACGTGCTGTCGCGTCTTGAATTCCTGCTCGATACGGCCTGGCCGGATTTGCGCGTCGCCGTGACCTCGGTGAGCGATGAATGGGCGGCGATGTCGGTTGCCGGACCGAAAAGCCGCGCAATTCTGAGTGCCGCGTTTCCCGCTCTCGACGTTTCCGATGCAGCGCTTGCCCATATGGGATTGCTCGAAAGCGAATGGCAGGGTCGTGCGCTCCGCATCCTGCGCCTCAGTTATTCCGGCGAGCGCGCCTACGAAATCTATGTCGGCGCAACTGCCGGTGAACAGCTTTGGAGCCGCCTGCTCGAAGCAGGCAGGCCGCTCGACCTGAAACCTTACGGCGTCGAGGCGCTCGGCGCGCTGCGCGTCGAAAAGGGCCATGTCGCCGGACCTGAAATCGATGGGCGCACGACGCTCGACGATCTTGGCCTCGGCCGCATGGCGGGCAAGCGTACCGGCTTCGTCGGCGACGTGCTGCGACGGCGCCCCGCCTTCCAGTCGCCCGACCGCCAACGCCTGGTCGGACTGGAATGCATCGAGGAGGGAAAACGCCTTCGCGGTGGCGCCATCCTGTTTCTGCCGGGCGAGAAACCTTATGGCCACGGGCGCGGGCGCGTCACCTCCGTCACCTTCAGCCCCGAACGCGGCCACTATGTCGGGCTGGCCCTGCTTGCCGGCGATGTCGCCAGCGAAGGAAGCGAGGTCGTGGCAGTCTATCCGATGAAAGCCGAAACGGTCCGTGCCCGCATCGTCTCGCCGGTATTCCTCGATCCGCAGGGGGAGCGACTGCATGGCTAGCCCGGATTTCAGCCTGTCCGTGGTCGATTGCCCACTCATCCAGATCGAGGGCTGGGACGGCACGCTGGCGCAATTCGAATCGAACCTTTCGGCATCACTCGGCACGAAACTTCCCGCCTCGGTCGGAGAGACGGTCCGTCACAAAGGTTTTCTCGTCATCCGCGTCGCGCCTCGCCGCTTGTGGCTGGCTCTCGACGACGGCGCGCAAGCATCTTCGCTTGCAGTCGACCCGGATCTCGGCTGTTCGGTTTCTCTCGGCGAGGGTCGCGTGCGTTTCAGAATGACCGGGGCGGACATCGCAGGAGTGCTCTCCAGATGCATCGCGGTCGACTGGTGCGCGCCGGCGGCCGCCCCGGGCCGCGCCGTGCTGACATCCTTGCACCATGTGCCCGTGCTGTTCCTGCGCACCGGCGATACCGCGTGCGAACTCATCGTGCCGCGAAGTTTTTCGCAAAGCCTCTCAGACTGGATTGCTGACGCCGCGGGGAAAGGGCCAGGCGCGAATGCTCCCGTCAGGAGCCGCTCCACGGTCTTGTCCCTTGGATGATCTCTTGAGCACGTGCGGCAAAGCGACCGGCGAGCGGCGACTTGCTGGCAGCATCGGCCGACGCCGCGCTGCCTGCCCGCGCCCGGTCGGCGATGCCGACGAAGATCACCGCGAAACGGAACAGCGAAAAAACCAGGTGGAACCGTTGCAGGGGCGCAGTGGGCACGGCATGGGCGAAATAATGGTCGAGGAATTCGCGCTGGCTGGGGATGCCGAGGGCGGCATGATCGAGGCCGAGGATGCCGCCATATTCGTCTGGCGTCGAATGCCAGGTCATCGAGCAAAAGCCGACATCGGCGAGCGGATGGCCGATCGTCGACAGCTCCCAATCGAGAATGCCGATCACCTCCGGCCTGCCGGGATGGAACAGCAGATTTCCGAGGCGGAAGTCGCCATGGGCGATCGACACGCGTCCATCATCAGCGGGCATATGCTGCGGCAACCAGTCGGCGACGGCTTCGAGTGCCGGAATTCTGTCACTCGGCGATTCCCTGAGCTGCCGGGTCCAGCGGCCAATCTGGCGCTCGAAATAGTCGCCGGGCCGGCCGTAATCGCCGAGACCGACCTCGTCGGGACGGACAGCATGCAGTTTGGCCATCGCTTCGGCCATGCCGAAATAGATGGCGCATCGCTCCGCGGGGACGAGGCCAGGCAGCGAACAGTCGTGAAAGACACGACCATCCAGCCGCTCCATCAGGTAGAAGGGCGTACCGAGCGGCTCGACACCGTCGTGAAAGAGCACCGGCCCTGGCACCGGAACGTTGGTCGGTGCGAGTGCTTCAAGCACGCGGAATTCTCGATCGATGGCATGCGCCCCACGCAGGATCGGCCCGGCCGGCTTCTTGCGCAGCACCATGCGATGCGCACCATAGTCGACGAAATAGGTCGGGTTGGACTGCCCGCCGCCGATCCGCCCGAGCGCCATTGCGGCATCGCCGAAGCGGTTCGCGAGAAAGCCCTTCAATGCCGCAGGATCGAAATCAGCATTCAACGGCATCTTCTCCTCCTGAGATGCCGCCCCGCGTCCGCTATGCCTCGCCTTCGACGGTCCAGCGCCAGAAGCCCTTCTCCTCCTCGTTGAGGAAACGGTTCAGCACCATCTTGTGGACCTCATCGGCGCCATCGACCAACCGCGCCTGGCGCGCATAGCGGTAGATCCATTCGAGCACCGTGTCCTTCGAATAGCCTCGCGCGCCATTGATCTGGATCGCCACATCGGCCGCGTCATGCAGCACATTGGCGACCTGGACCTTGGCCATCGATACTTCTTTGCGGGCAAAGCCGCCGCGGTCCAGCTCCCACGCAGCCTTCATCACCAGGATGCGGCCGATCTCGATGCGCATGGCGAGGTCGCCGAGCTTCAGCTGGACGCTTTCGCGGTCGGCGAGGCGCTGGCCGAAACCATAGCGCTCGGCAGCGTAGGCGCGCGCGATCTCGACGCAACGCTTGGACAATCCAAGCCAGCGCATGCAGTGGGTAAGCCGCGCCGGGCCGAGCCGCACCTGCGTCACCTTCATGCCCCTGCCCTCGCCAACCAACATGTCTTCGACAGGGATTTCGAGCCCATCGAATTCGAGCTCGCAATGCCCGCCATGCTCCTCCGGGCCCATGATCTCTATGCGGCGCATGATGCGCCAGCCCGGCTGGTCCTTGTGGAACATCAGAGCCGACAGACCATGGCGCGGATCGTCCGAGGTTCGCGCGATCAGAATGAAATGGCTGGCCTCCTCGGCGCCGGTGATGAACCATTTGCGGCCGGTCACCACGTATTTGTCGCCGCGCCGTTCAGCACGCGTCATGATCATCGAAGGGTCCGAGCCGCCGCCGGGGTGCGGTTCGGTCATGGCAAAGGCCGAGCGCACCTTGCCCTCGACAATCGGCTTTAGCCATTTTTCCTGCTGCGCCGGCGTGCCGAGCGCCTCGAGCACCATCATGTTGCCATCATCGGGCGCTGCCGAATTGAACACCACGGGTCCGAAGATCGACCGGTTCATCTCCTCGTAGCAGACCGCCATGTCGATCTTGCCGAGACCGGCGCCGCCGGATGCGGGCTTGAGCTGCAGGCACCACAGGCCCGCCATCCGCGCCTTGGCGCGAAGCGTCTCCAGCAGCGGCAAGGCGATATTTCCATGTGCGTCATAGGACGTCTTGTCGGCCTCGAGCGGCAGGATGTCACGCTCGACGAAGTCGGCAATGCGGACGCGGTAATCTTCGGTGCGGGCTGGAATGTCGAAGTTCATGGACAAACTTTCAGCGAAGCGAGGTGGCCGCCATCGTCTAGAAATCGAGCGAGCGCTCGTTTTCTTTATTCGCCTCTATCCCCTTTTGCAGCCGCCGTCATCCGGCGAAGCGTGGTTCCGCAACGCCCTTGATGCCAAGGCCGGTTATTGCGAACAGGCTGCCGCGCAGGACGCCATCGCCGGGGAGGCGCGGTAACGACCACCACGACTCCGATCTTCATGCCGTCCTCCTCTGTTGGCACCGTGCGGCGATAGGCGAGCCGCCTCAGAACGCGACCTTGTCGCCGCCCTTCAGTGACAGGATCTCGCGCGCCTCGTCGGGCGTCGCCACCTCCATGCCAAGCCCCTCGATGATCTTGCGGGCAAGCACCACCTGCTCGGCGTTCGATTTGGCAAGCTTGCCCTTGCCGGCCCACAGACTGTCTTCGAGCCCGACGCGGATGTTGCCGCCAAGCGCTGCCGATTGGGCCGCGATCCGCAATTGGCTGGCGCCGGCACCAAGCACCGACCAGCGGAACTGGTCGCCGAACAGCCGGTCGGCGGTGCGCTTCATATGGGCGACGTCTTCGGGGTGCGTGCCTATGCCGCCAAGCAGACCGAACACCGACTGCACGAAGAACGGCGGCTTGACCAGCCCGCGATCGGCGAAGTGCGAGAGATTGTAGAGATGGGCAATGTCGTAGCACTCGAACTCGAAGCGCGTGCCGTTGTCGTAGCAGGTCGCAAGAATGTATTCGATGTCTTTGAACGAGTTGCGGAAGACAAGGTCGCGCGTCGCTTCCAGATGCGGCTTTTCCCAGTCGAACTTGAAAGTGTCGTATTTGTCGACGAGGTGATAGAGCCCGAAATTGATCGAGCCCATGTTGAGCGAGGCGACCTCAGGCTTGAACTCGGCGGCGGGGCGCACGCGTTCTTCGACCTTCATGTAGGGACTGCCGCCAGTGGTGATGTTGATGGCGGCATTGGTGGCCTGCTTGATGCGCGGCAGAAAGCGGGCGAACGCCGCCGGCGTCTGGTCAGGCTTGCCGGTCTCGGGGTCGCGGGCATGCAGGTGCAGGATCGCCGCACCTGCCTCCGCTGCCGCGATCGCCTCGGCGGCGATCTGGTCCGGCGTGATCGGCAGATAGGGCGACATGGTCGGTGTGTGGATCGCCCCGGTCACCGCACAGGTGATGATAACTTTGCCCCTGGTCTGCGTAGCACCGGGCTTGCGGCTTGTTTCCGTCATCTTCCAAACTCCTGATCCGATTTTTTCTTGTGCGCGGCCAGCGCCATCAGCCGGCGGTCGCGCCAAACCTGCCGTTCGCCGAGTTCTTCCCGCGGCAGCCGCTTGCGGCGGTCGGCCTCCACCGTCTCGATGACTTCGCCGGCCCAGTCGACGCGGCGCAGCATCTGCGGAAAAATGTTGGCATAGATCGATTGATAGCGCTCGATATAGTCGCGTACACCGCCCGGCGCATTAAGGTCGATCGTTTCGAACGGACCCATGAACGACCAGCGCAGCGCCAGCCCGTCGCGAATGCCGATATCGACATCCTCGACGCTGGCATAGCCGTCGGCGACAAGTCGAAAAGCCTCCTCCAGCAGCGCGCCCTGCAGGCGGTTCATGATGAAGCCGTCGAGCTCGTGCTTCATCACCAGCGGCGCGTGGCCCGCATCGACGAGGAAGGCGCGGGTCCTTTCGATTGTTTCGGAAGACGTCCATGGCGCCGGCACGACTTCCGCGGCCGGGATGAGGTAGGGCGGATTGATCGGATGCACGACCAGGCAGCGGTGCCGCCCTTGCAGATGGTCGGTGAATTTCGACGGCAGCAACGCTGAGGTGGAACTGGCGATCACCGCTTGCGGACCGGCCATTGCATCGATCTGCGAGAACACCTCGCGCTTCACGTCGAGGTTTTCCGGCGTGTTCTCCTGGATATGGACCGCATCGGCCAGCGCTTCTTCGAGCTCCGCAACGACGGCAATGCGACCAAGCACGACGTCGATTGCCTGCCCCCGCAGCAGATCATTCGCAGCGAGGTCGCCGAGCACGCCGGCGATGTAATCGTGCGCATCTTCGGTCGCGGCCGGCGACTGGTCCCACATCCGCACATCGTGGCCGGCGCGGGCAAAACTGATCGCCCAGGCCCGCCCGATGAACCCGCTGCCGACAATCGCTACTTTCATCATGGTCGGGCTCCTCAAAGGGTTTCGACATTACCGTCGACGCCGAGCGACTGGCCGGAGATGTTGATCGCCGCATCGGACAACAGGAAAGCGACCATCGCGGCGACGTCATAGGGGCTGGTCATGCGGCGCAGCGAGATGTTGTGGAGATAGCGCTCCGTCATCTCCTCGTTCGACACACCGAGCTGTCTGGCCCGGTCGGCGATAACCTTGTCGATGCGTGGTCCCTCGATGATGCCGGGCAGGATGGCGTTGACCCTTACGCCGTGCGGCCCGAGTTCCTTGGCAAGGCTTTGCGTGAAACCGATGACGCCGAACTTGGCCGCCGAATAGGGGGTGCGGAAAGCGTAGCCATGGCGGCCGGCGGCGGACGACATCGAGACGATCGAGCCGCCGCCCGCCGCCTTGATCAGCGGCACGGCACGCCTGGCGCAGAGGAACTGGCCGGTCAGGCAGATGTCGATGCAGCGCCGCCACTCCGCCGGATCGATTTCGTCGACGCCGCCGGTCGGCCCGGCGATGCCGGCATTGTTGATCAGCGCGTCGAGGCCGCCGAGCTTTTCCTTCACCGTCTCGAACAGCCGGTCGACGTCGTCGTCGCGCGAGACATCGGCCTTGACCGCGGCGACCAGGGCGATCCTGTCCGGAGCGGCGGCCAGCGCCTCGTCGGAGACGTCGCAAACGACGATGCGCGCGCCGAGCCGCGACAGCGTTTCTGCAATGGCCAGGCCGATGCCGCCGGCGCCTGCCGTCACCAGCACGCGCTGCCCCTTCAGCCCGGTCAGAAAATCATCCGCCGATGTCGGCGCCCCTTTGCTCATCGTGTATCCCTTCTCATTGCAGCCGCCGTTCGCGCAGCGCCATGACAGCGCCCAGAACGACCAAGCCGTACAATATTGCCCCTGAAATTGTGACGAAAGCACTGCCCTCTGCGAGGCGACGGGCGATACCGTAATGTGAAATTTCTGCTTCAGCTGTTGCGAAGGGTCTGTTGCGCAATTCGCCAGGCCTGCTCCACATGCCGCCGGGCCGCGGCTTCGGCGGCATCGCCGTTGCGCGACTTGATCGCGTTCATAATGTCGGTCATTTCGGCAATTGCGGCATCGCGGCGATTCTCCGAAGCGATGGTCATGGAACGCAGCTGGTTGATGCGGACGTTCAGACCCTGGACGATCTCCCAGGCGATGCGCTTGTCGGCGGCATCGAAAAGCACCTCGTAGAATTTTGTGGTCGCCCGCATCACCTCGATCGGATTGGCTGATGCCCACGCCTTGAGCAGCACATCGAACGCGCGCTCAAGCGCGGCGATCTGGCCCTCAGTCGCCGTCAGCGCGCAGGCGCGCGCCGCGATGCCCTCCATCAGAGCGCGCAGTTCGTAAATCTCGTCGGTGCGGCTGAGATCCGGCCTGGCCACCGCGGGTCCATGGCCAGGTATCATCTGGACGAGGCCCTCGGTCTCCAACTGCCGCAGGACCTCGCGCACCACCGAGCGACTGACGCCGAGCTGGTCGCAAAGCGGCCGCTCGACCAACCGTTCGCCAGGCTGGAAGTGAAACCCCATGATCGCGTCGCGCATGCGCTCCAGCGCCAGCGTTCTCAGCGTCTTGGCGGATCGTTCGATCCTCAGTGTGTCGTCGGCCAATTCATATACTCCCAGCATCCGCAAGAAACAGATTCGACGATCCGTTGACAAGGGATTTGGTCTTCAATAGTATGGTATACCATAAGACAGCCAGGCAAAAGCGGAACTTTTCCGGATGCCTCAGCCGACCCGACACCGAGGATTCGATGAAGCCGGCCATTCGAAAGATCGTCACCCATGTCGAGAACACGCTAATCGAAGGCGGCAAGGCGGCCCCCCGGCCGCTGCGCCTGATCGGCGTGGCGGCGGTGCTCGACAACCCCTGGGCCGGGCGCGGTTTCACCGAGGACCTTTCGCCCGAGATCCGCGCCTATGCGCCGGTTCTGGGGGAGATGCTGACCCATGAAATCCTCGCAGTTGCCGGATCCGGCGAAGCGATCGAAGGCTACGGCAAGGCCGCAATCTGCGGCACATCAGGCGAGATCGAGCATGCCTCGGCGCTCATCCACACGCTGCATTTCGGCAACCACTATCGGCGTGCCGTCGGCGCCAAGACCTATCTTGCCTTCACCAACCTGCGCGGCGGGCCGAACACGCCGATCATGATCCCGCTCATGGACAAGAACGATGAAGGCCGACGTTCGCACTACCTGACGGTGCACTTCCAGATCGGCGACGCGCCGGCGCCGGACGAGTTGGTGGTGGCGCTTGGCGCCTCGATCGGCGGACGACCGCATCATCGCATCGGCGACCGCTACCAGGATCTCAAGGAGGTCGGCGACCTGCATGGCTGAGCTGACGGACCGTGGCTGGCATCGCGGAACGGCGCCTGACGGCACCGGTTTCATCCGTGCCGGATCCGGCGCGCCGGTCCTTCTCATCCACGGTGTCGGCATGAACGCGGCGATCTGGGCACCCCAGATCGAGCTGATGAAAAACAGATGGGATGTGATCGCCATCGACATCCTGGGACACGGCCGGTCGCCGTTGCCGCCCGAGGACGCCAGCCTTGCCGATTATGCCGGACAGGCAATTAGGCTTCTCGATCACCTTGGCCTGGATGCCGTCTCGATCGTTGGCCATTCAATGGGGGCGCTGGTCGGGCAGGAAATCGCTCTCAATGCACCCGAACGGGTTCGTAGCCTCGTCTCGCTCAATGCGGTTTTTCGCCGCCCGGCGGAGCTTGCGCAGGCAGTGCGCGAGCGCGCCGCCGAACTGAATGGCGCGGAAAACCCGTCGGGGACGGACGCAACGATCGCGCGCTGGTTCGGCAACCCGGTCCCCGACAGCCTGGCCGAGGCGGCAAGGATGACGCGCGTGGCACTGCAAAGCGTCAACTCCGAGGGCTATGCGCGCACCTATCGACTTTTCGCCCATGCCGATGCGGCGCATGGCGATCGTCTTTCCGGTCTCGCAATGCCGGCCCTGTTCATGACCGGCTCGCAGGACAGGAATTCCTCGCCTGCGATGTCGGCGGCGATGGCACGCCTCGCGCCGCGCGGTCGCTGCGTCGTTCTGGAGGGCGAACGACATATGATGGCCGTAGCCTCGCCTGACGTGGTTACACGGCGCATTGTCGATTTTCTCGAGAGCAACGACGGCGCAAGCACATCGGCGCGACCGGCAATGGACACAGCCTTCGACGCGGGCGAATTCAGGCGGGCGCTCGGTTCCTTCCTGACCGGCGTTACAATCGTCACCGCGATCGGGCCGGAAGGAGAGCCTCGAGGCTTCACCGCCAATTCGTTTACATCCGTTTCGCTCGATCCGCCGCTTGTGCTGGTCTGCATCGCCAAGAAAGCGCTGGGTCATCCGGTGTTTTCGACCTCGAAATGCTTTGCCGTCAACGTGCTCTCGGAGGAACAGCGAGCCGCGTCCGGCGTCTTCGCTTCGAAATCGCAGGACAAGTTCTCGGCTGTCGAGTGGCGCTTCGGCCCGACCGGCAGCCCGCTGCTCGCTGGATCGGTGGCGACGTTCGACTGTGACATGGAGCAATTGGTCGACGCCGGCGACCATTCGATCCTCATCGGCCGCGTTCGCGAATTCTCCCACAATTCATCGCAGCCCCTCGGCTATTGCCGTGGCGCCTACGTCTCGCCCGGCCTCAGCCAGGAAGCACTGGCGGCCGCGCCGCCCGACATGGAGGTCGGCGCCATCCTCGAAGATGAAGGCCGCGTGCTGTTCCTCGAAACCGCCGACGGCTTTTTCGAACTGCCGGCGGGCCGAGGGCTCGGGGCACCCGGCGACACGCGAAGCCTTAGGGGACGCCTCGCTGCGAAAGCCATCGAGGCTCATCTCGGATTCCTGTTTGCGGTCTGGGCCGACGCCGCAAGCCCATCGCGAACGCACGTCTACTACCGCGGCACGGTAGCCGCGCCCCACTCCAGCGATCGCCAGGTCCGGCTCGTCGACATCGACAGGATTGCCGGACTGAACATCGCCGACGCTGCCGTGCGCTCGATGCTCGCCCGCTATGTTCGCGAATGTCGGGAGGATGCGTTTGGAGTCTATGTCGGCAACGAGGTCGAAGGTGAAGTCCGTCCGCTCGCCAAGCCGGTAGCAATCAACACTTCCAGTCCGGGTCAACAGATATGAAGTTCTCGCTCTTCGTTCATATGGAACGCTCGGACCCGGCAAAGCCGCATGCCGACCTCATCGATGAGCTTGAGGAACTGGTCGTGATGGCCGAGGCGGCAGGCTTCGAGACGGCCTGGATCGGCGAACACCACGGCATGGAGTTCACCATCTCGCCAAACCCGTTCATCAACATCGCCTATCTCGGCGCCAGGACGAAGCGCATCCGGCTCGGCACAGGAACCGTCATCGCGCCGTTCTGGCATCCGATCAAGCTCGCCGGCGAGGCAGCCATGACCGATGTCGTCACCGGCGGCCGGCTCGACATCGGCATCGCCCGCGGCGCCTACAGCTACGAGTACCAACGCCTGTTCCCTGGGCTCGACGCCTGGGGCGCGGGCCAGCGCATGCGCGAGATCATCCCGGCCATCAAGGGCCTCTGGGAAGGCGATTTCGAGATGTCCGGCGAATTCTGGTCGTTTCCCTCGACCACCTCGTCGCCCAAGCCGGTGCAAAAGCCGCACCCGCCGATCTGGGTGGCGGCGCGCGATCCGAACTCGCACGACTTCGCCGTCTCCAACGGCTGCAACGTCCAGGTGACGCCGCTCGCCTCCGGCGACGACGAAGTAACCAGTCTGATGGAGCGCTTCAACGCGGCGTGCGCGGCGCATCCCGACATGGCCCGCCCCGAGATCATGCTGCTGATGCACACATTCGTTGCCGAAGACGCCGCCGATGCGGAGCAACTGACGAGGGACCTATCGCTGTTCTACTGCCAGTTCGGCGCGTGGTTCCAGAACAAGAAGCCGGTTCGCCAAGGCATATTGGAAGCGCTCTCCGACGACGAGATCGCAGCCATGCCGCAATATGCGCCGGACAAAATCCGACAGAACCTGATCATCGGCGAAGCCGAAGAGGTGATCACCCGGCTTAAGGCGTATGAGGCGCTCGGCTATGACCAGTACTCGATCTGGATCGACAGCGGTCTGCCGCACGAGCGCAAGAAGAAGTCGCTGCAGCTGTTCGTCGACAAGGTGATGCCGGCCTTCGGGCATTGGAGGCCGCAATGACCCTTGTGGCCTTCAGCAACTTCATAGATGGGGCGTTCGATACGCCGACAGCCACCTTCGAAAGCATCGATCCATCAACCGGAGCGCCCTGGGCGACGATGCCCGCCGCAACCGAGGCCGATGTCGACCGCGCCGTCGAGGCGGCGCACCGGACGCTGCACTCGGCCGCGTGGGCCTCGCTGACGGCGACGGCGCGCGGCAAGCTGCTGGTGCGCCTCGGCGACCTGGTCGTCGCCAATGCCGGCCGCCTGGCCGAACTGGAAACGCGCGACACCGGCAAGATCATCCGCGAGACCCGCGCCCAGATCGCCTATGTCGGCGACTATTATCGCTACTATGGCGGGCTTGCCGACAAGCATGAAGGCTCGCATGTGCCGATCGACAAGGCCGATATGGACGTCACCATCCGACGCGAGCCGATCGGCGTCGTCGCTGCCGTCGTGCCGTGGAATTCGCAGCTCTTCCTTTCGGCCGTCAAGCTCGGCCCGGCGCTGGCCGCCGGCTGCACGGTCGTCCTGAAAGCCTCGGAGGACGGTCCAGCGCCGCTGCTGGCCTTCGCCGAACTCGTTCATGAGGCCGGATTTCCCGCCGGAAGCGTCAACATACTGACCGGGTTCGGACACGATTGCGGCCAGCGCCTGACAAGTCATCCGCTGGTTTCACGCGTCGCCTTCACCGGCGGACCTTCGACCGCTCGCGCTATCGTCCGCAACACGGCGGAAAATCTCGCCTATACGACGCTGGAGCTGGGCGGGAAAAGTCCAGTTGTCGTTTTCGCCGACGCCGACTTGGACAGCGCGGCCAACGCGGTGGTGGCCGGGATTTTCGCAGCGTCTGGACAAAGCTGCGTCGCCGGCTCCCGGCTGCTTGTCGAGCGTTCGATAAAGGCCGAGTTCCTGGACAGGCTGAAGCACAAGGCCGAGGCCATCAAAATTGGTGATCCGCAGGATCCGGCCACAGAAATGGGGCCATTGGCAACGCCACGCCAACGGGAATGGATCGAGACGATCGTTGCCGAAAGCCTTGCCAATGGCGGGACGCTGGTCACCGGCGGAAAAAGGCCCGACAATCATCCGGACGGCTTCTACTACGCACCGACCATCATCGATGCCGAGGATTCAGCGCTGCCCTGCGTGCGCGAGGAATTGTTCGGTCCGGTGCTCAGCGTTCTCACCTTCGACACGGAGGCCGAAGCCCTGGCGCTTGCCAACGACACGCCGTTCGGCCTCGCCTCGGGCGTGTTCACCACCAATCTCGCCAAGGCGCACCGCATGGCGCGCGACATCCATGCCGGCGTCGTCTGGGTCAACACATACCGCGCGGTTTCGCCGCTCGTGCCGTTCGGCGGCTACGGTCAGTCGGGGCTCGGCCGCGAGGGCGGGCTCGACGCCATCCGCGACTACACGCGCCCGAAATCCGTCTGGATACGGATATCCGACGAGCCGATCCCGGACCCGTTCGTCATGCGATGAGGCAATCGCGCAATTCATAAAAACAAGAACCAGACAACCAACAGAGGAGAACGACATGAAACTGATTTTGACCGGCATTTTGGCCGGACTCCTGGCAGCCACCGCCGCACGGGCCGATGAAATGGTGTTCACCAGCTGGGGCGGAACCACCCAGGAGGCGCAGACCAAATCCTGGGCCGCTCCGTTCGAAGCCAGTTCCGGCATCAAGGTCCTGCAGGACGGCCCGACCGACTACGGCAAGCTGAAAGCCATGGTGGAAGGCGGCAGCGTCGCCTGGGATGTCGTCGATGTCGAAATGGATTTCGCCATCAAGGCGGCCAAGGACGGCCTGCTCGAGCCGATCGATTTCAACGTCGTGCCGAAAGCCGATCTCGATCCTCGCTTCACCACCGAGCATGCGGTCGGCAGCTTCTACTACTCCTTCGTTCTTGCCTGGAACAAAGGGGCGGTGTCGGCCGAACCGGCGGGCTGGGCCGACATGTTCGACCTGACGAAATTTCCCGGCAAACGCACTTTCTACAAATGGTCGGCGCCGGGCGTCATCGAGATTGCGCTGTTGGCCGACGGCGTGCCGGCAGACAAGCTCTATCCGCTCGACCTCGACCGGGCGTTCAAGAAACTCGACACGATCAAATCGGAAATCGTCTGGTGGGACAGCGGCGCGCAGTCGCAGCAGCTGATCGCCTCCGGTGAGGCAGCCTTCGGGCAGCTCTGGAACGGACGTGTCTTCGCCCTCGAGCAGGACGGCGCCGATGTCGGCGTATCCTGGAACCAGAACATGACCGCCGCCGACGTGCTCGTCATTCCCAAGGGTTCGAAGAACAAGGCGAGCGCCATGAAATTCCTGGCCGCTGCGACAAGCCCGAAAAGCCAGGCCATGTTTGCTGAAGCAAGCGGCTACGCACCCATCAACACGGCAGCCAAGGCCGAAATGCCGGCCGATGTCGTCAAGTCGCTGCCGGACGCCTATGTCGACGGGCAGATCAACCTCGACATGAACTACTGGGCTGAAAACCGCGATAAGATCGCCGAGCGCTGGTACGCCTGGCAGGCCAAATAGCCGCCGACCTCACCCATGAACCGGCGGGGCGTCGCTAGGCGTCCCGCCTGAGCTGCCGGGATCATCGCCATGTCGGGCAATTTGCTTCATCGACAGCCAATCCTCCGAAGGCCCGACGGTATCGGCGGCGCCTTGCCGGCGCTGACCCTCATCACCCTGTTCTTCGTGGTGCCGGTTGTTGCGCTGCTGTTGCGCAGCTTGACCGAACCCGTGCCGGGCCTGCAGAACTACGCCATCCTGTTTGGCGACGGCACCTATGCGCGGGTCTTCTTCAACACCTTTCTGGTCGCCACCGTCGTCACCGCCGTAACCGTGATCGTGGCGTTTCCAGTCGCCTGGATGCTGGCGATCATGCCGCCTGCCCTCGGCTCGATCGTCTTCGGCATCATCATCCTGTCGATGTGGACCAATCTGCTCACCCGCACCTATGCCTGGATGGTGCTGCTCCAACGCACCGGCGTCATCAATCGGACGCTGATGGATATCGGCCTGATCAGCGAGCCGCTGCCGCTGATCAACAACCTGACCGGCGTCACCATCGGCATGGTCTACATCATGCTGCCCTTCATGATACTGCCACTGGTCGGAACGCTGCGCGCCATCGATCCGATGACGCTGCGCGCCGCCGCTCTGTGCGGTGCGAGCCCCTTCGACGCCTTCCGCCGCATTCTGCTGCCCTTGTCGCTTCCCGGAATCGCTGCAGGCGGCCTGATGGTTTTCGTCATGTCGCTCGGCTATTTCGTGACACCGACGCTGCTCGGCGGCACCTCCAACATGATGCTCGCCGCAATGATTGCCCAGATGATCCAGTCCTTGCTCAACTGGGGGCTCGGAAGCGCGGCGGCTTTCATCCTACTTTTGGTGACCATGGCGCTCTACGCGCTGCAGCTGCGCCTCGTCGGCGCCAAGCGCATGACAGGAGGCATCTGAGATGCTGCTCGATTACGACCGGCTGGGCTGGCTGCGCGCAGCACTTCTGGGTTTCACCGGCCTGGTTGCCGCGTTTCTGCTGCTGCCGGTGGTTTTCATCGTGCTTTTGTCGTTCGGGTCGTCGCGGTGGCTGGCTTTTCCGCCACCAAGCTGGACGTTGAAATGGTATGAGGAGCTCTTCGCCGATCCGGCCTGGCTCGAAGCGGCGCTGACCAGCGCGCGCATTGCCACCATGGCCGCGATTCTTGCCGTCGTCATCGGGCTGCTGGCTTCTTTCGCGCTGGTCAGGGGACAGTTTCGCGGGCGCAATACGCTTCGCGGCCTGCTGCTGACGCCAATGGTGCTGCCGGTTGTCGTCTTCGCCATCGCCATCTATGCATTCTTCCTGCGGATCGGGCTCGGCGGCACCACGGCAGGCTTCGTCATCGCCCATACGGTCCTGGCACTGCCCTTCGCCATCATTCCGATCACTGCGGCACTCGAAGGTTTCGACAAATCCATCGAGGATGCGGCGATCGTCTGCGGCGCGAGCCCCTTCGAGGCAAAACTCCGGGTCACCTTGCCGGCGATCAAGATCGGGATCTTCTCGGCGGCGATCTTCGCCTTTCTCGCCTCATGGGACGAGGTGGTGGTCGCGATCTTCATGGCCAGCCCCACCTTGCAGACCTTGCCGGTCAAGATCTGGGGCAGCCTGCGCCAGGATCTCAGCCCGGTCATCGCTGCGGCCTCCAGCCTTCTCGTTCTTCTGACGCTGAGCCTGATGATCGTAACCGCACTCATTCGGCGGAAATTGTCGAAATGACCGAACCGTTCCTCTCCATTCGCGACCTGCGCAAGGCGTTCGGCAGCTTCGTCGCCGTACACGATGTCACCATCGACATACCCAAGGGCGAGTTCCTGACCTTTCTCGGCCCTTCCGGTTCTGGCAAATCGACGACGCTTTATGCGATCGCCGGCTTTCAGCACCCGACATCCGGCGACGTTCTTCTCGAAGGCAGGTCGCTGCTGTCGGTGCCGTCGCACAAGCGCAATATCGGCATGGTGTTCCAGCGCTACACGCTGTTCCAGCATCTCACCGTCGCCGAGAACGTTGCCTTTCCGTTGCGCGTGCGCCGCCGTCCGGACGCAGAGGTGAACCGAAAAGTCGCCGAGATGCTGTCGCTGGTACGGCTCGAGAGTTTCGGCGGCCGATATCCTGGCGCGCTTTCCGGCGGACAGCAGCAGCGCGTGGCGCTTGCCAGGGCGCTGGCCTACGATCCGCCGATCCTTTTGATGGACGAGCCGCTTTCGGCGCTCGACAAGAAGCTGCGCGAGGAAATCCAGGCCGAGATACGGCGCATCCATCGCGAAACCGGCGTAACGATCCTTTACGTCACCCACGATCAGGACGAGGCGCTGCATCTTTCGGATCGCATCGCCCTGTTTCGTGACGGGCGCATCGAGCAGATCGGCAGCGGTGAGGACCTCTATCTGAGACCTGCGAGCGAATTCGTCGCCAGCTTCATCGGAAATTCCAATTTCCTGCCGGCCGAGCATCTTGAAACCGTCGACGGCGCCGCCACGATCCGCCTCGCCGATGGCTCGGTCGTCTCCGGCGTCAGGAACGATCGGGAGTTCAGCCAAGGCCAGAAGACCCGGCTGATGGTGCGGCCGGAAGCGTTTCGGCTGAGACCCGGCGCGGCCACGGCCGGGCTTGCGGTCGAATTCATCGACACCGCCTTCTTCGGCGAGCGGCGGCGCGTCATCGCACGCACCGCCGCCGGCCAGGAGATCGACGTCAGGCCGACATCCGACATGGCGCGAGCACAGGAGGGCATCGCCTCGAGCAGACAGATTTATTTCGATCCCGCCGCCGCATTTCTGTTTCCGGCCTGACAGACGATCGTTCGACCTCAGTGCGGCGGATCAGCCCGCGCCTCGATGGTGACGCCGTATTTGGCGGTGATGGCCACGACCTTTGCCATCTCCGGCGTGCCGGCGGCAGTCGCGGCGTCCAATTCCGCGAACATCTGATCAAGGCCGCAACTCGGTGCGCAGAAGACGAGCACGCGAGCTGGCTTGTCGCCGACATTGCGGATGGCATGGCGCCGGCCGCGTGCGCCGAAGAAGAAGCCGCCGGGCGCAACGCGATGGGGCGCGGATTGGCCCTCGAATTCGATGACGAGTTCGCCGCTCAGCACATAAAAGCCTTCATCCTCTCGGGCATGGATGTGCGGTGGCACTCCCGCGCCCGGCGGAACCACGGACTCCCAGAGCGAGAAGGACCCGGCGGTCTCGGCGCCGGTGGCCTTGTAGATATGGGTGATGCCCAAAACGTTGAGCGTCGAGCCGGCCGCCGGCTCGCGCACGAACGCTTCAGCCGCTGTAGCTTTGGCATCCATCGTCGATCTCCTTCGTGGTTCAGGTCGTTCACCAGGAGATAGGCCGTTCTCGTCCGTCGATTAGCCGGAATTGTATGGACATGCTGTCCGGATTTCAGGACAATCCGATGATGGACCCGCTCAATGGCATCGCGGCGTTCGCTCGCGTCGTGGACAGCGGCAGTTTCTCGGCTGCGGCTCACCGGCTCGGACTCTCCAAATCGGCAGTCAGCGCCCATGTCCAGCGGCTCGAACAGCGCCTGGGCATTCGCCTCCTCAACCGCACCACGCGTCGGCTCACGATGACCGAAGCGGGCGCAGCCTACTACCGCCACTGCGCCCGGATTCTCGCCGAAGCTGAAGCGGCGGAACAAGAGGCGAGCGCGTTGCAGCGCGAACCGCGCGGCACGCTTCGCATATCGGCGCCCGACAGCTTCGGCTGGATGCATGTGGCGCCGGCCGTCCCGGAATTCCTGAGGCGCTATCCGGACCTTTCCGTCGACATTGCCTTGAGCCCAACGCATGTGAGCCTGGTCGATGAGGGGCTGGATCTGGCGATCCGTATCGGTGCGCTCGAGGATTCGCCGCTTGTCGTGCGCAAGCTCGCGCCATCCCGGCTCGTCGCCTGTGCTGCGCCCGCCTATCTCACCAAGCATGAAGCGCCGCGCGAGCCGGGCGACCTCGCCAAGCACAACTGCCTCTGCACCAGCCTTTTTGCCTTGGGGCGATGAATGGCGCCTTACCGGCAAAATTGGCGAGGTGCGGGTGACCGTGGGCGGCAGCTTTCGCAGCAACAATGCGGAGATGCTGCGCGTTGCCGCACTCGACGGCATCGGCATCGCCCTATTGCCCACATGGGCGGTGGCGGAGCCGCTGCGTACCGGCGCGCTGCGCCGCGTGCTGGATGCCTGGGAGCATCCAGCCAGCACGATTTATGCCGTCTATCCCAGCAACAGGCTCATGTCGATGAAGGTCCGTGCCTTCGTCGACCACCTTGCTCGATGCATAGGACGCGCACCGTATTGGGATGAGGGCCTTTGAGAAGAGCGCCCCGTTTTGGCCGCGCATCGTCCTCTCTGAATGCGCTCAAAAACGGTCTCCCACCGGTCGGAAAACTTGCGATCCTGCCTTCAACAGGGAAGTTGGGCGGCGGCTTGAAATCTCCTCGCTTTCGCCCACGTACTGGGTTACGCCGGCTGTGAGGCGAGTTTTTTGGCTGCAAAAGCGTCGCTTATGGGGCCGTCAAACCGGCAGCAGCGCTCAGTAGCGGAAACCGCTGGCGTTGCGCCGGTTCTCACTCGCGATACCTGGGAGCACCTGATGCCGACCCGCCCCTATGCCATCCTTGAAGCGCCGTCCTCGCTGGGTCTGGCGACCGACGGCGTTGAAGCCTTGCCCGGTCGGCTGCTGGAACTGGGCCTCGCCGAACGCATCCATGCGCGCCGCGCCGGGCGGCTGGCCGTCCCGCCGAAAGACCCGAAGCCCGACCCTGCCACCCTGACGCTGAATGCCAAGGCGATCGCGGCGTGGTCACCCAAGCTCGCCGACGCCGTGGAGGAGGTGCTGCACGCCCGCGAATTCCCGGTGGTGCTGGGCGGCGACTGTACGATCCTGCTGGGTCCGATGCTCGCGCTGCGCCGGCGCGGCCGCTACGGCCTGTTCTTCATCGACGGCCACGCCGATTTCTTCCAGCCGGAAGCGGAGCCCAACAGCGAAGGCGCGTCGATGGAGCTGGCCTTCGTCACCGGCTACGGGCCGGCGCTGCTGACCGACCTGGAGGGCCGCCGCCCGTTGGTGCGCTCCGGGGACGTCGTCGCCTTCGCATTTCGCGACCACGAGGACCAGGCCGAATTCGGCAGCCAGCCTTTGCCAGCCGAGTTCATGGCCTACGATCTGCACGCCATCCGCCGCCTGGGCGTCGAAGCCGCCGCCCGGGCCGCCGTTGGCCACCTGACGCGGGCGGAACTCGACGGCTTCTTCATCCATCTCGACGCCGATTGTCTCGACGATGCGATCATGCCGGCGGTCGATTTCCGCATACCGGGCGGGCTGTCTTGGGACGAACTGTCGGCGGCGCTCCGCATCATCCTGGCGAGCGGCAAGGCGGTCGGGATCGAGGTCACCATCTACAATCCGCGCCTCGACGAGGACGGCAGCGCCGGCCGTGGCCTCGCTGATGTCCTGGCCGCAGCTCTCGGCACAGCCGCGCCCGCTTGAGCGGACGGGAGCAATCTAGACCGTTGTGCTTCGACTTCGCCGCCACACGCAACCGCGCCTTACCCGCCGCCCGGATGATGGCAAGCAACCAGGCGACCGTCGCCCGTGCTCTGCAGCAGCGGACGTTCGTTGCGGCACATGGAAGTGGCAGCCGGGCAGCGGGTGTGAAACCGGCAGCCGGAGGGTGGGTTCATCGGGCTCGGCAAGTCACCCTTCAGGACAAGCCGCTCGCGTCGTGCCCGATCGATACTGGGTATCGGCACCGCGGAACGGAGTGCCGTGGTGTAGTGGTGCCTGGGCGCCGCAAAGACCAGATCGGTCGGCCCGCTCTCCACGACCGATCCCAGATACATGACGGCCACGCGCGTCGAAATCTGGCGCACCACGGATAGATCATGGGCGATGAATACATAGGTCAGGTTGAACTCCTCGCGCAGATCGGCCAGCAGATTGACGATCTGGGCCTGGATCGAAACGTCGAGCGCCGAGACCGGCTCGTCGGCCACGATCAGCCTTGGCCTGAGCGCCAGCGCGCGAGCAATGCCGATCCGCTGCCGCTGGCCGCCCGAGAATTCGTGGGGATAGCGCGACGCGTGCTCGGGGGACAATTCGACCCGGCGCAGAAGCTCGGCGACGCGGTCCGTCATTTCCGATGCCGAGATGCGCTCATGGATGCGGAACGGATCGGCCAGCAGATCGCCCACCCGCCGACGTGGATTGAGCGAGGCGCTCGGATCCTGAAAGACCATCTGCATCTGTCGCCGCAACGGACGGAGCTGACGCTGGGACGCGTCGGTAATGTCGCGGCCCTCGAACTCCAGAGAACCGGAGGTGATATCGGTCAGACGCACCAGGCATCGGCCAAGAGTGGATTTACCGCAACCTGACTCCCCGACGATGCCAAGCGTTTCCCCGGGCCAGATGTCGAGCGATACCGTGTCGACCGCCTGGACCGACCGGCGCTGCGCCGGGAAAATCGAGCGGCCGACGTGATAATGCTTCGAAAGATCTCCGGCGCGAAGTAGCGGGCGCTCGCGTGGCGCAGCACTCATCGTTGCATTTCCACGCCGACAGCCTTGTGGATGTTGAATTGCTTGCGTCTGGCTTCCGGTAATACGCAGGCGGCGCGATGGCCGTCGCCACGCATTGTCGGGAGCTGGACCAGGCAGGCATCGTGGCGAAAGGCACAGCGCGGACCGAAGGCGCAGCCTTTCGGCAGGTCGGAGAGGGAAGGCGGAGCTCCCGGAATCGCGGCGAGGCGTACCGGACGCTCACCATCCATCGGCGGG
Organism: Mesorhizobium sp. WSM4845; assembly: GCF_055811455.1. Lineage (NCBI taxonomy): Bacteria > Pseudomonadati > Pseudomonadota > Alphaproteobacteria > Hyphomicrobiales > Phyllobacteriaceae > Mesorhizobium > Mesorhizobium sp. WSM4845. The sequence continues at coordinate 71,347 of NZ_JBVVQA010000018.1, read as the reverse complement.
ATCGAGCCGAACAGTCCCCATGTGTAGGGATGCAGCGGCGTTCGGAACACGCTGCTCTTGCGGCCCTCCTCGACGAAGCGTCCGCCATACATGACCAAGACCCGATCCGCGACCTGGGCGACGACGCCAAGATCGTGTGTGACCAGGATCACCGCCGAGCCGAACTGATCGCGCAGCCGTCCGATCAGTTCGAGGATCTGCGCCTGCACGGTCACGTCCAGGGCCGTGGTCGGTTCATCCGCGACAAGCAGCGCCGGGTTGCACGAGAGCGCCATCGCAATCACCGCACGCTGGCGCATGCCGCCGGAGAGCTGGTGCGGATAGCCGTCGACGACCCGATCAGGATTGGCAATGCCGACCGCATCCAGCAACTGCACCGCCCTCGCCCGCGCCGCCCGCGCCGACACTTTCTCATGCGCACGCACCTGCTCGCCGATCTGGTTGCCGATCGTATGCACCGGGGTGAGCGCCGACATCGGATCCTGGAAGATCATCGCGACCTGGCGGCCGCGAATGGCATCGAGCGCACGCCGGTTGAGCCCGACGAGCTCCTGCCCCATGAAGCGGATTGAACCGGAGACGACGGCATTGGGGCTGTCGATCAGCCCCATGATGGCCAGCAAGGTCTGGCTTTTGCCGGAACCGGACTCACCGACGACACCGACGATCTCCCGCTGCTCGACGGCAAACGAGACGCCTGCCACAGCCCGCACCAGCCCCGCGTCGCTGCGGAAGGATACGGTGAGACCCTCGACGACGAGAAGGGGAGCGTTAACGGACATCGCGAGCCCTCGGGTCGATAAAGACGAAGACGACGTCGACGACGAAGTTTGCCATCACCACGAAAAACGAGGCGTAGATCACCGTGGCAAGGATCATCGGCAGGTCGAGGGTCTGCAGTGCCTCATAGGTCAATTTCCCGACGCCCTGCAGCCCGAAGACCACTTCGGTCAACAGCGCGCCGCCGCCGACCAAGGCACCGAAATCGAGACCGAACATGGTGACGAATGCCACCAGTGACGTCCTGAGGCCGTGATGCAGCAAAACCCGCCGCTCGCCGATCCCCTTGGCCCGCGCGGTGCGGATAAAATCCTCCTGCATCATCTCGATCAGACTTGCCCTCAGCACCCGTCCGTAAAGGCCGACATAAAGCGTCGCCAGCGTGAACCACGGAATGACGAGCGCCTTGAACCAGCCCCAGGGGTCCTGTGTCAGGGGGATGTAGCCGAGCGGAGGAACCCAAGAAAACAGCCAGGTGTCATGCCAGCGGCTCTGTGTCAGCAGATTGGCGACCTCGCCGAGCCAGAAGACCGGAACGGACACTCCAATCAGGCTCAGGATCATCAGCGCCCGGTCGATAAACGTGCCGCGCGTCGCCCCGGCGATCACCCCGACGATCAGTCCGCCCAACACCCACAGCACCGCCGCGCCGCCGACCAGCGACAGCGTAACCGGAATGGCGGCTGTCACCGCGGGAATTACGCGCTGCCCACGATTGACGAAGGAGGTGAGGTCGCGGCTGACGAAAAGCCGGTTCATCATCAGCCCGTATTGCACCGGCAATGGCCGATCGAGACCGAAATCGTGGCGGACCTGGACCAATGTCTCCTGGGACGCGTTGCGGCCGGCAATGCGCGCCGAGGGATCGGCACCGGGCGTTGCGAAGAAGATCAGGAAAGCGACGACGCTGATGCCGAACATGACCAGCACCATCTGGCCGAGCCGAAAACTCATGGCGGCAAGCACTAGATGCCCCTCGGCGAGGATTTCGGATCGAGCGCATCGCGCACGCCGTCGCCGAGAATGTTGAGAGCCAGCACGGTGATGACAATGGCAAGCCCGGGCGCCAGCGCCACGATCGGCCTGGAATAGAGCAGGCCCTGACCGTCCTGGATGATCGTGCCCCAACTGGCGTCCGGCGGTTGCACGCCGATCGACAGAAACGACAGTGAGGATTCGGTCATCATGTTGAGTGCCAGGATCAACGGCACGAAAACGATGATGCGCGTCACCACATTTGGCATGATGTCGCGCAGCAGGATGCGCCAGGGCGACGCGCCAAGCCCGATCGCCGCGGTGACGAATTCGGCCTGCATCAAGGTCAGGACATGGCCACGGATCGGCCGTGCCACATAGGGCACATAGACGATGCCGATGATGAAGATCGGCAGCCACAGGCTGCCGGAGCGGATTTCGAACGGACCGATCTGGATGCTCTGCGCGATCAGCACGATCGACAGGGAAATCGCCAGCAGGAAAACCGGGAACGCCCAGAGCACGTCGAGAATGCGCGACAGGCCGACATCGACAATGCCGCCGAAGAACCCGGAAACAACCCCCAGAAAGGTCGCCAGGACGAGGCACAGCACAGCTGCAGCGCCCGAGATCAGCAGCGAATCCCGCCCGCCATAAAGCAGTCGCGCCGCGACGTCACGGCCCTGATTGTCGGCGCCGAGCAGATACGGCCCGATCCGCCAGGTCGGCCCAATCGGCGTCATGCCGAGGCCAAGGCCTTCGGTGGAAGCCTGCAGTACCGGCTGGGTCACCCCATCGATGACGATCTCGCCGTTGAGATTGGTTACGAAAGGATCCGTGTGGGCGATGTATTGCGCATAAAGCGGCGCCGCCAGCGAAGCGATGACGATGACGACGAGCACACCGAACGCCGCTATTGCCGAACGATCGGCTTTAAGCTTGCGCCATGCCGTGCGCCATGGGCCAGCGGCGGCCTGGCGGACCGGGGCGGCAGGCTGGTCCGCAATGACATTGACCATGAACGGGGGACCATAAACGGGATTGCCTGGCAAAAATCTCGACCTGGAAGATGCGCTGATCCGGCGGAAAAGGAAATGCGACGGAGCGCCGGTGGCACTCCGTCGCATTGGCTCGAGGGGATCATTCGACCCAGGACTGGCTGACGATCCAGTAGAATTGCGGGCTGAAGGTGAAGTTCTTCAGCCTGGAAGAGACGACATCGACCCGCTTGGGTGTGAACAAAACAGCGACCGGGGCCTTGTCCGTCACCGCCTTGTCGATGGCCGTCCAGAGTGTTGCGCCCTTGGCTGGGTCGGCGATGGTGGCTGTCTCTGCTTCGGCCATCGACGCGTCGATCGATTTGTCGCAGAACCCGGAAATGTTGACCGAGGCGTCCGAGCCCGGCGTGAATGAGGCACAGCTGAACAGCACTTCCAGAAAATTGGATGGCGCCGGGTAATCCTGGAACCATTGCGAGACCGAGATCTGCACCTTGTTGTTGGTGTTCTGGATATAGGTGAACTGGATGTTCTGCGAGATCGGCTTGACCGATGTCTTGTAGCCGAGCTGGTTGAGCACGTCCTGCAGATAGACCCCGATCGACTTCGAGACGCTGCTGTCCTCGGTGATGATCGTCACCTCCTGACCAGCAGTTCCCGATTCAGCAACCAGTTGTTTGGCCTTGTCCATATCCGGCGCCGACCACTTTTCGCCCGGATTGGCGGTGAATGGGCAATAAGGCGCGAATGACGGGAAGCCCGGCGGCAGGATCTGGCAAGCCGGCTGTGCTAGATTGCTGCCGCCAAAGAGCTTGATGATCGCGGCGCGGTCGATGGCGAAGTTCACCGCCTGGCGAACACGGATGTCGTTGAACGGCGCCAGATTGTTGTTCATCGGCGCATACCACATCGCCATCAGCGGATGCACCGTGACCTGCTTGGCATATTTGGTGCCGAGTTCGCCAAGACGGTCCGCCGGCGGCGGATCGAACATCCAGTCCGCCTGCCCGTTCTCGACCGCCGTCACCGCCGCTTCGTCGGTGAGGCCGAATTCATAGTCGATCTCGTCGGGATACCCTGCCGGCTGGGCTTCCTTGCTCCATTCCTTGAAGTGAGGATTGCGCACCATTTTCATCAGCTTGTTCGGATCATAGCTCGCGATCATGTAGGGCCCAGTGCCCGGGATCGGATCAGTGCCGGCATCCTTGAGCGGCGCGCCCGCCGGCAGGATCGCCGCGTGCGGAATGGCGATCTTCTGCAGGAACTCGGCATCCGGCTGGACCAGGTTGAAGGTGATCGTTCCGGCTGCGTCGTCAACCGACAGGCCGCCATCGAGGGTGCATGTCGCCGGGGTTTTCAAACACGCATCGGCGCCGACGATGCCGTTGTAGAAGGTCCCGGCCGTCGGCCCGCTGATCTTGAAGATGCGCTGGAACGAAGCCACCACATCCTTGCTGGTGACGTCCGAGCCGTCGGCGAACTTGATGCCTTTGCGCAGCTTGAAGACGTAGGTCTTGCCGCCGTTTTCGACCTTCGGCAGGGTTTCGGCAAGGTCCGCGACCACCTCGAAGCCGGTCTTGTCCCCGGCCTTTTTGTAGGTCACCAGACCATCGTAGAGAATATAGTTCATCTGGAAAAACTGCAGCGTGTAATTGATATGCGGATCGGCGGTGCCGGCAGCGGCGTTGGCCAGCAAGCGGAGCGTGCCGCCAAGCTTGCCTTCCGCGGCCAAGGCACTGCTCGGCGGCGACACGATCGTCATGCCGAGCAGAGCCAGGCCGGGTATCAACGCTGCAAGTGCCTTTTGGGGTCGCATGGCTGTGTTTCCTCGTGGAAAGCGTGTCGACTGGCCACGCTATACGCAATCGACGACCGCGGCGTGGCTGGAAATGATCTGGGTCGCGGGTGGTCTCCGCACCTTCGCCCAATCGCAAAAGACTACGACCAGCGAAGCCGAGCAGGATAGCTATTAAGATAGATAGGTCGGAGAGGCCAGCCTTAAGCCTATTTATTGGGCACGCGGGTGACATGGCTATTTGACAAGCAATGGCCAGCGGGTAAGCTTGTCGCATGCAGGGCTTTTCAGGCGATCTAGAGAGCCGGTTCCGAACGGGAATGAGCATCGACGCCGCCATGGCGGTGGCGACCGATGTGCTGGAGCCCGTCGGTTTCACCTCATTCATCTATGACTATACGCCCGTGCCGGTCAGCCATGAGGGCGACCTGATCACCCCGTCGCTGATGGCTCTGCACAACATGCCGCGCGACATGCAGGATCTCTGGTGCAAAGGCGGCTATTATCAGCTTGACCCGGTGCAGGAAGCCGCGCTCGCCGTATCGAGGCCGTTCCTCTGGTCGCACAAGGGCGTTCAGAGCACCGTCATGCAGCATGTGCTTCGGTCCAGGCATGATCCGGTGATCAGCTATCTGCTCGATACCAGGATGACCTGCGGCGTCACCGTGCCCATCCGTCTTGCCGGTGGGGATCTGGCCACCTTCACCGCGATCCGCGCCGACCCAGAGCCAGGGTTCGAGGCCGAAGCAAGGCAGTTAATCGCCGAAATCGGCGATCTGGGCCATCTCTTGCACGACTCCGTCTACGCCGGTTTCGATGCCGGCATCCGCACCTGCCCATACGTCCACCTGACGTCGCGCGAGCGCCAGTGCCTGCGCCTCGCCGCCGCCGGACTGACGGCCAAGCAGGTCGCGCGCGAGATTGGCCGCGCGGTGCCGACAGCAACGCTGCATCTCAACGCGGCGACACGCAAGCTTGGCGCGCGCAACCGCTTCCACGCCATCGCGCTGGCTGCCCACTACCGGCTGCTCGAGCCGGAGCATTGAGGCTCTCCGCCTGAGGGCTCCTCCCGCCAGGGCAAACCTATAAATAGTGCTAGCTGTAAATGCGCCGGGCCGCTTAGTACCGTCGGCCGCAAACAAGGCTTGGGAGGGTCCGTCACTTTGGTTCCTGCCAGCCAGGACCCGGAGCTTGGAACTGTGACGGCACATGCGACCACCGAAGGATTCAGCGACTACAGGGACTACCGCACCTGGTATCGCGTGATCGGAGATCTCAACTCGGGCAAGCTGCCATTGGTCGTCGCTCACGGCGGGCCGGGCTGCACCCACGACTACGTCGATTCATTCAGGGAGCTTGCCGATACCGGGCGGGCCGTCATCCACTACGATCAGATCGGCAACGGCAAGTCGACCCATCTGCCCGACAAGGGCGGCGACTTCTGGACCGTCGATTTCTTTTTGGGCGAACTCGATGCGCTGCTCGCTCACATTGGCATTGCCGAGCGTTACGCCCTGCTCGGCCAGTCCTGGGGCGGCATACTTTCGGCCGAACATGCCGTGCGACGCCCTGCCGGGCTCAAGGCGTTGATCCTGGCCAATTCGCTGGCCTCAATGGCGCTATGGATGGAAGGCGCGCTGCAATTGCGGGCCGGGCTGCCGGCCGATGTGCAACTCGCGCTTGACCGGCACGAGGCAGCCGGGACCACCGATCACCCGGATTATGTTGCGGCAACCAAAGCCTTCTATGACCGCCACGTCTGCCGTGTCCTTCCAACGCCGCGGGAGGTCGCCCGGACATTCGCGGCAATCGACGCGGATCCGACGGTTTATCACACCATGAACGGACCCAATGAATTCCACGTCATCGGCACGATGCGGAACTGGACCATCGTCGAGCGCCTGCATCTGATCGAGGCGCCGACGCTGGCGTTCCGCGGATTTTACGACGAAGCGACCGAAGCCTGCGTCCAGCCCTTTCTCGATCATATTCCCGACGTCGAAGGCATGGTCTTCCCAAATTCCAGCCACATGCCGCATGTCGAGGAGAAGGACGATTGCCTCGCCGCCGTTGGACGCTTTGTGGCCAAATACGATTGAGGCCTGCCCCACAGCAGCCTGTCTTTGCACAAGCTTATCGTGCCGGGCTTAGCCAATCGAGTTGCGCGACGGAGCACAAAACTGCGCCGAAGGTCGGCTGGAATGAATCTTGCGTAGTTAGACCGGCCGCATCGGATCTGGCTCGAACATATGAACCTCATCAGCGTCGACATAAGAATGCTCCGATCGCTGCAGTGCGTCGCGGAAACCGGCAGCATTACTGAGACGGCGCGGCGCCTCAGCCGCTCGCAGCCCGCCATTACCCTGCAGCTACAGCGGCTCGACGTGATCTGCGGCTGCAATCTGTTCCGTCACGATGGGCGCAAAATGGTGCTCACTTCCGATGGCAGACTGGTGCTTTCTTATGCAAATTCGATCCTGCGTCTGCACGACGAACTGCTCTCGCGCCTCTCATCGCCCGATATCGAAGGTCAGGTGATCCTCGGCACCCCCGACCTCTACGCGGCCTATTTGTTGCCGTCGATCCTTGCGGTATTCCAGCGTGCCTTCCCGCGCGTCCAGGTCCAGCTTCACTGCTCGCTGTCGACGCCGCTGGTCGGACAGGTCCATCGCGGCGAAATCGACATCGCGCTGGTCACGCGGATGAACGACTTCATCGGCGGGCGAGTGGTGCGTCAGGAACAGCTCGTCTGGATCACCGGAGAACACTCGACGGCGCATACCGAGACACCTCTGCCTCTGGCGCTGCTTCCGCCGGGCAACATCTATCGCGATCATGCGATAGAGCACCTCGAAGTGGCGGGCCGCTCATGGCGGATCGCCTGCGTGAGCGAGAGTGTCAGCGGGCTCCAGGCGGCGGTGTTTTCAGGCATGGCCGTAACCGTGCTCGGCCGCAGCGCACTCGTTTCGGGCATGCGCGAGATCGTGGCTAGCGGCGACTTTCCCACGCTGCCCAAAGTTGACCTGCTGCTTTACAAGGCGCAGGGCACGACCAAGCCGGCGGCCAAGGCGCTCTATGACTACCTGTCGCACTACCTCGATATTAACCGGGAGATCGGCGCTGTGGTGATGCCGGACATGCGCGAACCCGAATCCGAAAGGCCGCTCAACGAAGGTTGAGCGGCGGCCATTCCTCCGTCCAGGGTCGCACTTCCTCAAAGGCTCCCGCGAGAGCGATGATGGAAGTCTCGCGCATCCATGGTGCGATCATCTGAACGCCGATCGGCAGGCCCGAAGAATCACGTCCGCACGGGACCGTCGCGGCCGGCAGGCCGCACAGATTGACCGGCCACGTGAAAGGCGACCAGCCCAGATGCGCGTCGACCGGATGCCCGTCGATGCAGGACGTGCCGAGCGTGCCGGCCGCGAAGGCGGTAACCGCAACTGTCGGCGTAAGCATCACGTCGACGGTGCGGAACAGTTCGACGAATTGGTTCCGGAGCCGGGAGCGCAGATGCGTCGCCTCCATGTAATCAGCGCCGCTGTAGGTGAGGCCTTTGTCAAGAACGGCGCGGAACTCCTCGTCCGAGTCGAGAAATGCTTCCGCGCCGCGATCACCAACCGATGCCGCTTGTTCAGTGAAGGCGATCGGATTGAGCACCCTGTCGAGAATATCCGGGTCGAGGGCGAAGGGAACCTCGACGAGGTTGGCGCCGGCGGAGGCCAGAATGTCGAGTGCGGTGGCGAACGCCGCACGCACTTGCGGATCGACCGGCGCATACCCGAAATCGACCGAAAAAGCGACGCGCAGACCCATGACCGATGGCGGAATCCTGGAGTACTCCTGCGGCTTCAGGGCGAGCGAGGCGGCGTCGCGCACATCATAGCCCGCTATTGTCTCGAGCAGCAGAGCAGCGTCCGCAACCGTGCGCGCTATTGGACCGGTGTGCGCGAGCGATCCCCATGATGGCGGAAAGAAGCCGGGCGCGCGCGAAACGAGGCCGTAAGTCGGTTTAAGGCCGAAGACCCCGCAGAAGGAAGCAGGTACGCGGATCGAGCCGACGCCATCGGTTCCAATTGCCAGCGGACCGCAGCCGGCGGCGACGCCCGCAGCAGCACCTCCGCTGGAGCCGCCGCTGGTTCGCTCCAGCGACCAGGGATTGCGGGTTATGCCGCTGACGGGACTGTCGGCAGTGAGCTTGTAACCGGATTCGCAGGTGGTCGTTTTGCAGGTTACGATGGCGCCGGCGTCGCGTAGACGGCGCACGACATGGGCATCGACTGGCGGCACGAAGCCGGCAAATGAGGGCGCGCCCGCCTTCGCCGGCTTGCCGGCGACGAAGATGAGATCCTTGACGGTGACGGGAACCCCTGCCAGCGGGCGGGTTTCGGCGCTTTTTCGGTAACGCTGCGCGATCACCTTGGCTGCGGAAACAGCCTCTTCGTAGAGATCAGTCACAACGATATTGCAGACCGCATCCGTGCGGCGGAGCGCACACACCGTGTCTTCGATCACATCAACGGGGTCGAAACGGCCCGCCCTGTAGCCGGCGACCATGTCGACGGCAGAGAGACGCGCAAGATCGCCCGGCGCACTGGCTACGCCGACATTGACTGGAATCATGGTCATGAGCCCTCCCGGGCCGGACTCGCGCGGCCGAACCACGCCGGCCGACCGCTATTTTGTTGCACTTTCGTCGGCATTCCGGAGCGCTGCGGCGACCGCGCGTCGCGCCATGACCATTACGAGATTGGCGCGATATTCCCGATCCGCATGGATGTCCGAATTCAATCCCGACGGATCCAATGACACGCGGCTCAGCGCATCCGGATCGAACCGCTCCTGCAGCGCCGTTTCGATGTCGGTTGCCCTGAACACCGACGAGGCTGCACCGGTGACCGCGACGCGCACCTTTCCGGCCGTTCGTGCGACGAACACGCCGACAATCGCATAGCGCGATGCAGGACTGCGGAATTTCGCATACGCCGCCATGTCGGGAACCGGGACGCGGAAACCGGTGACGATTTCGCCAGCTTCGAGCGCAGTCTCGAACATATCGACGAAGAACGCGTCGGCGGGGATCGTCCGTTCGATCGTGATCACGGTTGCATCAAGAGCGAGGATCGCCGCAGGATAGTCGGCGGCTGGATCGTTGTTGGCGGCCGAGCCGCCGATCGTGCCACGATGGCGGACTTGCGGATCGCCGATGTGCGCGGCGAGCGAAGCCAGTCCAGGTATATGTGTCCGCACCAGCGCTGAGGAGGCGACGTCGCAATGGCGAGCCATCGCGCCGATGACCAGAACGCCTTCATCGAACGCTATCTCGCGAAGTGCTGCGACCGCCGAAAGATCGATGATCGCGACGGGCGCGGCTAGGCTTTGCTTCATGGTGGGCAGCAAGGTCATGCCGCCAGCTAGGATCTTGGCGTCGTCATGCTCGGCAAGCAGGGCAGCCGCTGCCACGGTCGTTGCAGGCTTCAGATAGTCGAAGGATTTCATCGAAGCCCCCTTATTCGGCTGCGAGCGCGGCGCGCGAATTGCGGATGATGTTCCAAATCTTGTTTGGCGTCGCAGGCATGTCGACATGGGTGACGCCCAGGGGCTGCAGGGCGTCGACCACGGCGTTGATAACGGCAGCCGGCGAACCGATAGTGCCGCATTCGCCACATCCCTTCACGCCCATCGGCGTGTGGGTGCATGTCGTTGAATGCGGGGCAACGACTATCGCCGGAAAATTGTCGGCACGCGGCATACAGTAGTCCATGAAGGACCCGGAGAGCAGTTGTCCGGAGCTTTCATCGTAGACACCGTGCTCGAACAGCGCCTGGCCGACACCCTGTACGATACCGCCCTGCAACTGGCCCTCGACGATCATCGGATTGATGATCGTGCCGACATCATCGACGGCGGTGTAGCGCTCCAGCGTCACCATGCCGGTATCGGGATCGATTTCGACCTCGGCGAAATGCGCGCCACCAGGATAGGTGAAGTTGACCGGGTCGTAGTAGGACTGCTCCTCGAGGCCGGGCTCAAGGGTTTCCAGCGGATAGTCGAAGGGCACATAGGCCGCGCCGGCGATCTCCGTGAACGTTTTCTTGCGATCGGTTCCGGCGACCGAAAACTCTCCCGCGTCGAACATGATATCCTCAAGATCGGCCTCGAGTTGGTGCGCGGCGATCTTGCGCCCCTTCAGGACCACCTTGTCGGCGGCTTTCGAGAGCGCCGCTCCGCCGACCACAAGCGAGCGCGAGCCGTAGGTGCCCATCCCGAACTGCACCTTGGCGGTGTCGCCGCAGACGATGTCGATGTCTTCGAACGGCACGCCAAGACGATCCGAGACGATCTGCGCGAACGTCGTTTCGTGGCCCTGGCCATGATTGTGGGTGCCGATCAGCACAGTGACCGCGCCGGTCGGGTGCACGCGCACCGTCGCGCTTTCGTAAAGCCCGCCACGTGCGCCGAGGCTACCGGCCAATCGCGATGGCGCCAATCCGCAAGCCTCGACATAGGTGGACAGGCCGAGGCCGCGATATTTGCCGCGGCCCGCCGATTCCAGCCGCCTCTGCTCGAAGCCATCCGCATCGGCGAGCTTCTCGGCCCTGTCGAGGCAGCCCAGCGGATCGCCGCTGTCATATTCGACGATGACCGGCGTCTGGTAGGGATAGGCCTCGGTCGGGATCATGTTGCGGCGGCGGATCGCGCGCTTGTCGATGCCCATCTCGATCGCCGCGACGTCGACCAGTCGTTCCAGCACGAAGGTCGCCTCTGGCCGTCCGGCGCCGCGATAGGCATCCACAGGAACGGTGTTGGTGAAGACCACCTTCACCGAGCAATGTATAGCCGGCATACGATAGACGCCCGATAGCAGCGGTGCGTAAAGGTTGGTCGGGATGTTTGGTCCGAAGGTCGAGAGATAGCCACCCATGTTGGCGAGTGTGCGCACCCTGAGTCCGAGAAACTTGCCACTCTCGTCGAGTGCCAGCTCGGCCTCGGTGAAATGATCGCGGCCTTGGGCGTCTGAGACGAAGCCTTCCGATCTCTCGCAAACCCACTTGACGGGTTGCCCGAGCTTTGCGGCGGCCCAGGTGACGACGGCTTCCTCGGCATAGTGGAACTGCTTGACACCGAAGCCGCCGCCGACATCGGGCGCCACGACACGCAATTTGTGCTGAGGAATGTGGAGCACCAATTCACCCATCAGGAAGCGGACCACGTGCGGAAATTGGCTCGTCGTCCACAGCGTGTGCTGGCCGGTCGCGAAATCATATTCCCCGATCGCCGCACGCGGCTCCATTGGATTGCCGATTAGGCGGTTGTTGACGAGTTCGATGCTGGCGACATGTGCCGCGTCGGCGAACGCGACCTCCACGGCAGCGGCATCGCCCAGCTCCCAGTCGCAGCACAGATTGTCGGGAATGTCGTCGTAGACGGCGGGCGCACCCGGCTGCAACGCGTCGACCACGCCGACCACGGCAGGCAGGATCTCGTACTCGACCTCGATCGCCTCGACCGCGGCGCGCGCCTGCTCCAGTGATTGCGCCACGACGAAGGCGACGGCATCGCCGACGTGCCGCACCTTGCCATGAGCGATCGGCGGGTGCGGCGGCTCCTTCATCGGCATGCCGTCCTTGCCGTGGATGCCCCAGCCGACCGGCAACCCGCCGACATTGTCGGCTTTCAGGTCTTCGCCGGTATAGATCGCCGCCACGCCCGGCATGGCGCGGGCGGCAGTTGCATCGATCTCTCCAAGCCGGGCGTGCGCATGCGGCGAGCGCAGGAACGCGCCAAAAAGCATGCCCGGCCGCTTGATATCGGCGACATAGTTTCCGCGCCCGGTGACGAAGCGCAGATCCTCCTTGCGCTTCGGCGCCGCGCCGATGCCAACCACTTTTGACATGTTCATGAGCCCCTCACTTTGCCCGCGCGCATGGCGGCGGCGCCGGCGATCACCGATTTGACGATGTTGTGGTAGCCCGTGCAGCGGCAGAGATTGCCCTCCAGCCAATCGCGCACCTCCGTTTCGGTTGGGTCGGGATTGCGTCCGACAAGGTCGACCGCGCTCATCAACATCCCCGGCGTGCAGAAGCCGCATTGCAGCCCGTGGTTTTCATGGAAGGCCTGCTGCATCGGATGCAGCTTCGCCTGTCCGGCGCCCGCCAGGCCTTCAACCGTCGCTACTGAACCGCCATCTGCCGAGACTGCCAGCATGGTACAGCTTTTCACCGACTCGCCGTTGAGATGCACCACGCAGGCACCGCATTGGCTGGTGTCGCAGCCAATGTGAGTTCCGGTGAGCGAGAGCTGCTCGCGCAGGAGATCGACCAGCAGCATCGCCGGATCGATCGATACGCTGACCGGGCGTGCATTGAGCGTGAGATTGATTTCCATGGTGTGCTCCGGGCTAGGCAAGCAAATGCGCGCGGTCGATCAGCCATGCGGCAAGGACGCTATCGCCGACGTCGAATGGATTCTCGAAAAAGCGGCGTTCCGGCACATAGGCGACGAATTCCTCCTCGCCCGCAGCGTCCAGCATCACCTTGACGAAATTGCCCTGGTATTCGATGCCGAGGATCGTCGCCGGCACCGAAGCCATGTCCTGCTCGGAGAGCGTTGTGCCCGTGCGGAACAGTTCGACGTCGTCGCGCCGCACCGCGATGTCGATCGCCTGGCCGGCCTCCAGCCGGACGCCGGCGCGCATCGGAATCGTAATGCCGTTGATTTCAGGGCTCGCGATCATAGCGCGCGTGCCATTAATCCTGCCGACCTTGCCACTGAGCACATTCTGCCCACCAAGGAATTCCGCGACGTAGCGATCCTTCGGCGCAGCATAGATTTCACGCGCCGGACCAGACTGCTTGATCTTGCCGTTTTCCATGACGACGACCATGTCGGCGAGCGCGATGGCCTCGAGCTGCGTATGCGTGACATGGACGAAGGTGATGCCGAGTTCGCGCTGTATGCGTCTCAGCTCGGCGCGCATCCTGATGCGGAGATGCTCGTCGAGCGCCGAAAGCGGCTCATCGAGCAGCAACACCCGTGGTTCGGTAATGGCAGCGCGGGCGAGCGCCACGCGCTGCTGCTGACCGCCGGAAAGCTGCGCCGGGAGACGGTTGGCAAACTCGGCCAGCCGTACCTTCTCGATCATGGCGTCAGTCCTGGCGTAGCGCTCGGTCTTCGAGAGCCCACGGACCCTGGGCGCGAAGGCTATGTTGTCGCGAACCGTCAGATGCGGAAACAGCGCGTAGGACTGGAACATCATCGCCGTACGGCGCTCGACCGGTGGCAGGCCGACGACACTTTCGCCGCCAATCAGGATCTCGCCAACGGTCGGATCCTCGTGGCCGGCGATCATACGCAGGATCGTGGTCTTGCCGCAGCCCGAAGGGCCGAGAATGCAGCAATAGGCGCCGTCCGGAATTTTCAGATTGACGCCGTCGACCGCATAGCTGAAGCCGTCATAGCTCTTGGCGACGCCGGCGATCTCAATATGACCCATGCCGACCGTCATGCGCCGGCTCCCACGAGAACGGGCGGGCGGCTCCTGCGCCGCTTCTGGATGAAGGCGATCGTGCCCAGACTTGCCCCGATGACGAGAAAAGAGACGATCGTGGTGACGGTGCCAAGCGCATAGAGTGCCGGCGAAGTGATGTTCAGCGTCATGCTCCAGATCTCCAGGGGCAGTGTATTGAGCGAGCCGGCGGTCTGCAGCGTCCGGGCAAATTCGTCATAGGAGAGCGTGAAGCCGAACAGCGCGACGGCGACAAGGCCGGGCGCCAGCACCGGGATCACGACGAGCCGGATCGCCTGCCAGGGCGAGGCGCCAAGGTCGCGCGCCGCTTCTTCCCAGGCATGGTCGAAGCGCGACATGACGGCGAACATGACGAGCACGCCAAAAGGCAACGTCCATGAAAGCTGCGCACCAAGCGCCGAGGTGAACAGGCTTGCCTCGATACCGACCGAGTTGAAGATGAGTCCGACGCCGATGCCGAGCACCAGGCCGGGAGCGACCAGGCTGCCGATCATCAAATAGAAGACGGTCGTGTCACCGGCGAAGCGTTTGCGAAAGCCAAGTCCGGCCAGGAAGGATACGACCACGGTCAGCACCGTGACCACGATCGCAAGCTCGAACGAGCGCTCGAAGGAGCCCTTGACGTCGCCGGTGCGGACCTGCGTGAACAGGTCGACGAACCAGTGCAGCGAGAGACCCTTGATCGGGAAGACCAGCCCGCCGCGCAGATCCTGGAAGGAAAGAATATAGATGCAGGCCATCGGACCGTAGAGCGCCACCAGGTAGAGCGTGAACAGGGTGGCAAGCACATAGAAGGTCCACGGCCGGCGTCCACTGGCCGGGGCAATCGCCCGGCTCCTGTGCGCCGGCACGCTTGCGGCGATGGTCGGGGCCATGCTCATCGCGTGATCTCCTTGCGGATGTCGACGAAGCGCAGGATCAAGCCGACAGTCAGCACGAGAACGACGGTGAGCAGCACTGCACTGGCCGCGGCGGTCGGATATTGCAGCACCGAGATGTCCTCATAAAAGGCGCCGGCGACAGAGGCAGAGCCGCCGCCCGACATTACCTTGACCACGAAGAAGTCGCCCATGACGATCGAAATCACGAAGATCGAACCGAGCGCGATACCGTTCTTGGACAGCGGCACGATGATCAGCCGCATGATATCAAAGCGGCTGGCGCCAGCGTCGAGCGCCGCCTCGACGACGCGCTTGTCGATCCGGCCCATGGCGTTGAAAATCGGCACGATCATGAAGATGGTGAGCTGGTGGACATAGGCGACGACCACCGCGAAGCTGGAAAACAGCAGGAATTCGAGCGGTTGGTCTATCAGACCGATCTTGAGCAAGGCCTCATTGACCAGCCCCTCCTTGCCCAGCAAGGGGATCCAGGAAATCATCCGGATAATGTTGGAGGTCCAGAACGGCACTGTGCAGAGCAGGAACAGCCCGAGCGCAAGCAGCGGGTTCCTGACATGGAAGACAAGGAAATAAGTGACGAGGAAGCCGATCACCAGGCTGAAAAACCACGTCAGCATGGTGAACTTGATGGTCTCGTAATAGAGATTGAACGTCAGTTCCGAGGTCAGTATCTGCGTGTAGTTTTCGAGATTGAACGCCGGGAACAATCCGCCGAAGCCATCGGTTTCGAAGAAGCTCGCTGCCACCACTGCAACCAGCGGTAGCACGAAGAACGGGATCAGCACGACGACCAGCGGGGCAACATAGGCCCACCCGGCCAGATTTCGCTTGAACGCAACGCTTTGTGTCATCGCCGGACTCCGAGGATTTTCGGATGAAGGTGTGATCGGGCAAGGCGCCCGATCCGGTTGCGGCGACGCCGGTCACGCAACCTTGAAGTCGTTCCAGCGCTTGTTCATGTAGGCCGCCTCGTCCATCAGCGTGTTCCAGCACGAGATGTTCTTGACCCGCTCGAGGAAGGAGCCGCCATCGCGCACCGTACCCGTCTTCTCCATCGGAGTGCCGTAGGGGTCCTTGACTTCATCCGGCGCCGGCTTGCCGTCGTACCAGTAGTCCCATTCGGCGGCGGTGAGGAACGGCTTGGCGGTGGACGGCACCGGGCTGTAGTAGCCGTAGCGGGCGACGAAAGCGCCCTGCCAGCCGGTGTAGTACCAATTCATATACTCGTAGGCCGCTTCAAGCTTCTTGCCGGTGAGGTGCTTCATCAAGCCCATCCCGTTGCACCAGCCGCGATAGCCTTCCTTGTCGCCCTTTTTGTTGACCGGCGCGTAGACGCAAGGGATCTCCTTGACGCGAACCGCGGCAACCGCTGGCGACCACATCGACTGGATGATCACCTCGCCGGCCGCCATGAGCTGCACGGATTGGTCGAATGTGGTCCAGGTGGCGCGGAAATGCCCCGACTTCTTCAGCTCGATCAGCTTGTCGATAGTGAAGTCGATCTCTTCCTTGGTCATGTTTCCCTTGTTGCCGTACTTGATCAGGTCGGCACTCTCGAAACACAGGGCGGCGTCCATGATCCCGATCGCCGGCACGTCGAGGATCGCCGCCTTGCCCTTGAACTTCGGGTCGATCAGTTCCTTCCACTCGGTAACCGGATGGCCGATCAGATCAGGACGGTAGCCGATCGAATCCGCATTGTAGACTTGCGGCAGGAATGTCGCCCATTCGGTGACGCCGTCGTGGAGATCGGTCGCGTCGGGCGTCTCGATATACATCGCTTCGTACGGCGAAATGCCCTGGCGCGACACCACTGCGCCGTCGATCTCACCCTTGGTGAAGATCGGCAGGATATTATCGAACTCCTTGATCTTGTTGATTTCGATGCCTTGGATCACGCCGCGTTTGGCGGCGAGCTTGGCCTGCCAGCCTTCGAGGTCGGCGATATCGACCGAATTCGGCTGGGTGATGAAGCGGTTGATGGCAGCGGAGGTGTCGAGATTCTGCATCGTCACTTTCAAGCCGAGATCCTTGGCCGCCTGGTCGCCGATCGCCTTGACGACCGAGTACGAAACGCCGACGTGGCGCAGTTCGATGTCCTTGATCTCCTGGGCCCAGATCGTCGGAAAACCGCCGATCGCTCCGGACCCTACGGCGGCCCCGGCAGCAGCCGCGCTGCCTTTGAGAAACTTTCTTCTTGTCAGTGTATTCGTCGGCTCTTTCACCTGTTTCATGGTCAAACCCTTCCCCTGCATGCCGAGCCTGTTGTCGGCAATCCACATTCTTCGATGTCCGGCTTTATGCTGGAGGGTAGGATATATTTTTTGCGCAGCCCGCCAAATTAGAAGTGAAAATTCCAATTATAAGCAGGGCAAATCTGCCGCCGATATGCGCACCGGCAAGCGCCGTTCTCCCAAAACATATGCAAAAGCGCAGATTCCCTACTCTTTCCTGCCAGAATATTCAGCAAGTTGGCAATTCCCGTAGCGCGCAGACTCGCAGCCACCGGGCGAAAAATAATTTCAAGGCACGTTCACCGTGATCTGGACGAACGGAGGGGACCGTGAGGGAGCCGCAATATCAAAGAGAGGATGTCCGCTCAAGCGAGCTCTGCCGAAAAGGAGCCGCCCGATTGTGCCCCCAATCTCTCCGCGATTAGCCTCGATGGCCGCGCTCTATCGAGAAAAACCGTGTTGCGCGCCACTTGCCGGCTACGGCCGAGGCCCGCCGGCGCGCCGGTATTCGGATTGACATCG
Organism: Mesorhizobium sp. WSM4845; assembly: GCF_055811455.1. Lineage (NCBI taxonomy): Bacteria > Pseudomonadati > Pseudomonadota > Alphaproteobacteria > Hyphomicrobiales > Phyllobacteriaceae > Mesorhizobium > Mesorhizobium sp. WSM4845. The sequence continues at coordinate 53,612 of NZ_JBVVQA010000018.1, read as the reverse complement.
AACTTCGGAAAATTGCTCGAAGAGATATCCAGCCGCAGCCGATGGCCGGCACGGAACAGATTGGCAGTCGCAAATAGCTCGATGCGAAGCCGCATGATCTCTCCAGGCTTCACGAGTTCGGCTCTTTCGAATGAACGCCGGAAGCGGCAGCGGAAAATCCCGTCGGTCAGGTTCAGGGCAAAGCCCGTCGGATAGTCGGCGCTCGGTGGATAGACGTCGATCAGTTTCGCCGTGAAGTCGGTGTCGGGTGCATCGGTCGCCGCCCAGAGCTCCACCTCTACCCGTCCGAGCACGGTCAAATCGTCGGCAAGCGGCTCGGTCTCAAAGGAGAGGACATCGAGACGGGCGGAAAGCGGCAAGCCGAAATTGCGGCAGCCGAAGAACCTCTTGTCCTCTCTCTGGTCGAAGCCGCCGCCGGCGAAGATCGGCTGACCGCTGGTCAGCGCGCCGCCGATGGTCGGGACCGGATCGGCGGGATCGAAATCATAGCTCAGCGCGACGGCGTCGGGCGCAGGAAAGACCTCCGAGAGCCTGCCGTTGGGGTGCAGATAATAGCTTTGCTCCGTCACGTTCGGCAGCGGCCACCGCTTGCCTTTGATCCAGCGCCCGCCGTGATCGAGACGGCCCGTTTCATTTTTCGTGCCCTTTCCCCCGCCCATGACAAAAAGACGGATCGGCTCCTCGTCGAGATCGTCCTCCAACCCGCTCTTCAGCCAGCGATCGAACCAACGGCGACGAAACTCCAGCCAGCTTGCCGCCACATTGCCGCCGAGCGGAGCGTTCGGTCCGAAATCGACGTCGCCGGCAAAGGTCAGATTGCGATCGCCGTGCAGACCCGGACCCATGATCAAGGCGAGCGGCCGTTTGCCATTGCGTGCAAGGCCGGCGAAATTCTCGAACGTCGTCGGGACATAGACGTCGAACCAGCTCGAGATCAGGGCGATCGGAATGTGGGGAATGGCGTCGTAGAAGCCCGCTGCATGAATGCCGACCTGCTTCCAGAAGCCGTCGAAAGTCTCGTGCCGCCACTGCTCCAGCAGGTAAGCCTCGTAGTCCGGAGCCCAGCGGAGCGGGGAACGGCCCTCAGACCAGGGCATTTTGCCGAACCAGCGATGCAGGTTTTCCGCTTCGAGCGCCTTTCGGGCCAACTCGTCGCCGGCGGCGACGGCGCTCTCGCGGGCTTCCCGGTAGGCCCAGGTCGCCTGTTTCAGCTCGAACGCGCCGCCTTGGCGGATGCCGCAGGTGAAGGCGTTAGAGAATCCGCCGGAATCGAGGATCATGGTTGCAAGAGCCGGCGGCGCAAGGCACGCCGCCGCCATTTGGGTATGCGCAGCATAGGAAAGGCCCATGGTGCCGATCCGGCCACTGCACCAGGGCTGGGCTGCGATCCATGCAAGCGTGTCGTAGCCGTCCGGACCTTCGGAGCGATATTTGACGAACTCGCCTTCCGAGCCGTAGCGGCCGCGGCAGTCCTGGTAGACGACGATGTAGCCATGGCGCACGAAATGCTCGGCGACCGTCGCGCGATCCATCGGTTCGGTCATGCTGACCTCGAGTTCGGCGCGCGATGCCATCGCCTTGCCATAAGGCGTCCGCTCAACGATGACGGGAGCTGGCCGGTCCAGCGCGCGGCCTCCCCTTGCCGGTCGGTAGACGTCGGTCGCCAGTCTTACCCCATCGCGCATCGTCACCATAATATCGCGGCAGAGGACCATGTCATCGGTCACGGACTGGAACGCCTGGAGGTCGGTCATCTCAAAAAATTCCAAGGCGTTCAGGCGGCGGCGTCATTGAGGTGGCATGCGCTCTTGTGTCCGGCAGCAACCACCTTCAGTCGGGGCGCTTCGGTGCGGCAACGAGGCATCGCGTGCGGGCAGCGCGGGTGGAAATGACATCCGCTCGGCGGCGAGAGCGGGCTCGGCAATTCACCCTTGATCGCGGCAAAGCCGCGTTTGGTGGTTTCGATCCGCGGCACCTCGGCGAGAAGCGCCTGCGTGTAGGGATGGTTGGCCCGTGCAAAGATCTCCTCGGCCGGAGCCTCTTCGACAATGCGGCCGAGATACATGATCGCCACCCGATCGGAGATGTGCTCGACCACTCCGAGATCGTGGCTGATGAACAAGTAAGTGAGGTTCAGCCTCTCGCGCAGGTCCATGAAGAGATTGAGGATTTGCGCCTGGATCGAGACGTCCAAAGCGGCAACGGCCTCATCGCAGACGAGAAATTCCGGCTGCACGGCGAGCGCGCGCGCAATGCCGATCCGCTGGCGCTGGCCGCCGCTGAACTGATGCGGAAAGCGGTGTTTTAGCGCCGGATCGAGACCGGCACGCCGGAACTGTTGATCGACAAAGGTACCGAGATCGCCCTCAACCAGCCCGTGTACGCGCGGCGCCTCGCTGACGATATCGGCCGCTTTGCGGCGCGGATTGAGCGAGGCGTAGGGATTCTGGAATATCATCTGCACGCGCAGCTTGGCCTCACGCCGTTCGAGCGCCGGAAGCGCCTTCAAGTCCTTGCCGCGCCATGATACCGATCCCTTGCTGGGCGCCACGATGCCGGCGACGATCCGGCCCAGTGTGGACTTGCCGCATCCCGACTCGCCAACGAGGCCCAGAACCTCGCCCCTGCGAACGGCGAGGCTGACACCGTCGATCGCCTGCACGCTTGCCGTCGGTTTGGCGAGTTTGAACGAGATCGCCAAACGGGCCGCGAGATCCGGCCGCGTGCCGAAGCTGTGAGAAATCTCGTTCAGCTCGATCAGCGGCGCCATCCTGCTAGAACCCGCTGAGGAGCTTTGAATGTCTGCCGCAACCGGAGTGGAGGGGATCATACGCGGAACTCCGGCAAGGGATGAACGCAGCGGTGCTCGCGCGGGCCAGCAGTGAGCAGAGGCACCGCCTGGGCACACGCCGCGTCGGCGCGCGCGCAGCGCGGGGCGAAAGCGCATCCGGCCGGCAGCCGCGCAACACTGGGCGCCATTCCCGGGATCTGCCGAAGCCGCTCGCCACGCCGGTTGCGGCTGGGAACGGAGTCGATCAGACCGGCGGTATAAGGGTGCAACGGACGGGCGAGAACGTCCGACACCGGGCCGGATTCGACGATGCGGCCCGCATACATCACGGCGATCCGGTCGGCGAGCCGCGAGACGACGGCGAGATCATGCGTGATCCAGATCAGCGACGTGTTGTTCTGCGCCACGAGCTTTTGCATCTCGGCGAGAATCTGTGCCTGGATCGTCACATCGAGCGCGGTGGTCGGCTCGTCGGCGATGATGAAGTCCGGCCGGTGCAGCAGCGCAATAGCGATAACGACGCGCTGGCGCATGCCGCCGGAAAACTGATGCGGATAGGCCTGCAGCCGCTCATCCGGACTCGGGATCCCGACCATGCCGAGCGCGTCGCGCGCCCGCGCCCTGGCGTCCATGCGCGAGACGTTTTCATGCGCCTGCACCGCCTCGATCATCTGCGTGTCGATGCGCAGGACCGGGTTCAGCGTCATCATCGGATCCTGGAAGATCATCGCCATGCGGCGCCCGCGCAGCGCTCGCATCTCCTCGCGGCTGGAGCGGGTGATGTCGCGGCCGTCGAAGACGATCTGGCCGCCGACGATCGTGCCTGGCGGATCGACAAGGCCGATGATGGAAAAGCCGGTGACCGATTTGCCGGACCCGCTTTCACCGACGAGACCCAGAACCTCGCCGCGCGCGACGCTGAACGAGACGCCGTCGACGGCTTTTGCTTGTCCGAAATGGGTCCTGAGATCGCGGACTTCGAGCACGGTCGCATTCATTCGCGCCCCCGCGGGTTGAGCACGTCGCGGAGCCGATCACCTACGAGGTTGATCGCAACCACGGTAATCAGCAGCGCCACGCCGGGATAGAAACTGATCCACGTCATGCCGGAGAGCATGTACTGATAGCCGTTGGCGACCAGCAGGCCGAGACTGGGCTCGGTGATCGGCACACCGAGGCCAAGGAAGGACAAGGTCGCCTCCAGCGAGATGGCGCGCGCCACCTGCACCGTCGCGATCACGATCAGCGGCGGCAGGCAGTTGGGCAGAAGATGGACGAACAGGATGCGCCATCGCGGAATGGCGAGCGACTCTGCCGCCTCCATGTATTCCTTGCGCCGCTCCACCAGCGCCGTGCCGCGCGCGGCACGTGCATAAGTTGCCCATTCGACGATCACCAGAGCGAGTACGACGTTGAGGATTCCCTTGCCGAGAAAGGCGAGGATCATCAGTGCAACGAGAATGGAGGGGAAGGAGAGTTGCAGATCGACGATGCGCATGATCGCCGTCTCGGTCCGACCGCCGACATAGGCGGCGAGCAGGCCTAAAGAGGCGCCGAACAGCGCGGCGAAAAGCGCCGAGCTGACGCCGACGCCGAGCGATATGCGCAGGCCGTAGATGATGCCGGAAAGCATGTCACGACCCTGGTCGTCGGTGCCGAGCCAGAAAATCATGCCCGTCATCGATTGCGAGCCGGGCGGCAGGCGGCTGTCCATGATGTCGAGCTGGTTGAGGTCGTAGGGATTTTGCGGCGCTATAAGCGGCGCGAGCAGCGCCAGCCCGATGATCGCGGTCAGCAGCACGAAACCGGCAATGGCGGCAGGCGAGCGGAAGAATGCCCGCACGAGCACTCGAAACGGCGCCTCTTCACTCTTCTCGGCCTCGGTAGGCATCGGTGGCGGCAAGGTGTCGACGCTCATGTCACGGTCCCTCGCCCTGGAGCCGCACCCGCGGGTCGAGTGCCGTATAGGTCAGGTCGACGACGAGATTGATGATGACGAAGAAGGCGACGATCGCCATCAGGTATGCGGTGATGATCGGACGGTCGAGCACGTTGATGCTGTCGATGATCAACTTGCCCATGCCAGGCCAGCTGAACACGCTTTCGGTGACGACCGAGAAGGCGACGATAGAGCCGAATTCCAGGCCGATGATGGTCACCACCGGGATCATGATGTTCTTCGAGACGTGGACGCCGATCACGCGCGTTTCCCTGAGGCCCTTGGCCCGCGCGAACTTGACGAAATCGAGCGGCAGGACTTCGGCGACGCCGGCGCGCGTCAGGCGCAGAATGAGGCAGGCGTCAAACAAGGCGAGGTTCACCGCCGGCAGGATCAGGTGGGCAAGGCCGTCTTTGGTCAGGAACGCCCATTGGACGCCGAACAGTTCGGCGGTCTGGCCGCGCCCGCCGCTCGGCAACCAGCCGAGCTGCACGCCGAAAAACATGATCAGCACTAGCCCGACCCAGAAGGTCGGCAACGAGAAGCCGAGGATGCTGACGGTCATGATGACGCGGCTCAAGATGCTATCCGGCCGCAGTCCGGCATAAAGCCCGAGCGGCACGCCGACGACGATGGCAATGAGGATGGCAGAGACGGCCAGTTCGAGTGTTGCCGGCAGTCGCTGCAGGATCACCCTGATCGCCGGCTCGTTGTAGACGTAGCTCTCGCCAAGGTCGCCATGCAGCGCTGCCCAGAGGAAGCGGAGGTACTGCTGCCAAAGCGGCAGGTCGAGCCCGAGTGCCTGGACGACGCGCGCGCGCTCGATCTGATCGGCGTCGGGCGAGATCAAAATGTCGACGGGGTCGCCGATGACGTTGATCGCGATGAAGACGATAACCGTCATGGCGAACATGACCATCACGGCCTGGAGCAGCCGGCGCGCGACGGCTGCGGTCATGGCATCGCTCCGCAGCCTGATTGCCGGAAAGGGTCGCCGGTCGTCTGTGCGCGGCACATCACGCCGGCACCGCCATCGCCATGCCGTCGCGCTGCGGATCGGCGCCGCCGCGGCAAATTCCGTCTTCGATCTGGATGCCGTGGAGGGCGGCAAAAGCGTAACTTTGCCAGGAGCGCTTCACCTCGTAGCCCCGGCCCTCGATTTCTTCAGTGACATAGCGCGGAATGCGATTGGAGACGTCGATTGTGTTCGACACCGCCACGATCCTCGGGGCGGCCACCGCTTCCGACATGCTCATATCGAAATCGATGAGATTCATCAGCCCCTGCGCCATGGACGGCGCGATATAGCTGCCGCCGGGCGCTCCCATGACGATCACCGGCCGGTCGTCCTTGAATACGATTGTGGGCGCCGCAGAGCTGGCCCGCCGCTTGCCGGGAGCCAGCGATCCGGCCCGGCCCGGCCTTGGGTCGAAGCGGCTCATCGTTCCGTTGTACATGAATCCCAGGCCATCGGTGATCGCCCCCGAGGGACTGCCCAGCGTGTGGGTCAAGGCGACGGCATTGCCCTCATGGTCGACCACCGAAATATGGGTCGTGTCGCGCGGCGACCGGTCATCGACGCGCTCGATCCTGGCGCGCAGCCCGGCCTTGATCTCGGCGGCGAGCCCGCTGCAATAGTCGCGGGACAGCAGCCGCGCGACCGGCACGTCGACATAGGCAGGATCGCCGAGATGGCGGTCCTTGTCGATGGTCATGCGCTTCATCGCCTCCGCCAGCAGGACGATGTGCTCGGCACCGTCATGCTCCATGGCTCCGACATCAAAATGCTCGAGGATGTGGAGCAATTGCAGCATGGATATGCCGCTGGCGGGCGGCGGGCTGGTCGCAATATCGTAGCCACGATACTCGCCCCAGAGCGGTTGCGCGGTGGATAGCTCATAGCGCGCCAGATCATCCTTCCCGATAAGGCCGCCGTTGGCGGCCATGTCGGCGGCGATCTCTTCGGCGATCTCGCCCTTGTAGAAAATGTCCGGACCGGCGGCCGCGATGCGCTCGAGCGTTTGGGCGAGGTCGGTGTTGACGACGACGTCGCCTGGCAGCTTGACCGCGCCGTCCGGGCGAAAATAGATGGCGCGCCCCGTGTTGCTGAAGCGCAGCTTGTCAAGGGTCCGCACTTCGCCGGTATCTACGCCGTCCTGGGCCCAGTACCAATGGACATGCGGGCGGACCATAAAGCCGCGCCTCGCCTGCTTGGCGGCGGGTGCGACGACGTCGGCCCATTCAAAAGTGCCGTATCTCGCCAGCGCCTCGGCATAGCCCTTGACACTGCCCGGCGTGCAGACGGCGAGATAGCCGATCTCGCTGATGCCGCCTTCCAGCAGAAAGGCGAAGCCGTCGCGCGACTGGCCGACCAGAAGGTCGCTCCACATTTCAGGCGACGCTTTGAGCGGCGCCCTGGCGTAGAATTCTAGCACCTCGTGCACGCCGCGTCGCGGCATATAGACCTGCATCGAGCCAAAGCCCCCGATGCCGGCCATTTGAGGGTCTGCGACGCCTTGCATGAAAGCGCAGGCGATCGCCGCATCGACGGCGTTGCCGCCGCGTTTGAGCACCAGCGCGCCCGCCTCGACCGCCTCCGGCTGCGGCGCAACGATCATTGCATTCATCTTGATGCGTTCCGTCGTTCCTTGAGCGCCTGGGCCAGGAAATCCTTGACCGGATCGAGAACCGCGTCGCGTTCGTGGGCTACCCCGGGCAGCAAATCAAAGCGTACGCGCGCACCCGCTTCCTCGAACGATCGACACAACGTGCTGAGGCGTTCCGGCCTCGTTTGTCCTGCATCGTTGGCGCCCGGCATCCAATGCGCGCTGCCTTGGATATGCGTGATTTCCCAGGTCTCCAGGTCGGCATCGCCGACGATCATCTGGACAGGCACTTTTGCCAGCGCTGCGGCGTCGAAGGTGATGCCGAACTTCTCCGGCAGATCGCGAATGCCCACCCACCAGTCCCGCGTGGGATCGAGCAGGGTCACCGATCCCGGTGCGCCGATCGACGCCGCCCATAGCCTGTCGGGATGAAGGATGGCGAAGCGATGGGTGAAATGCCCGCCGCCGGAAAACCCGAACATAGCGAAGCGGGTCCAGTCCTGACGGTATTTCGCGACGACTTCCTCGACTATCGCGAGCAGCACCTGATCGTAGCGGATGTCGCCCTCGATCATGTATTTGTATCCGCTGCGGGCATCGTCGCCGAGAACGCCCATTGGAAACACCGGGCACAAAATGGCGCAGTCGTTCCAGCGTCCGAACTCGGCGAACGCATCACGGAAACCCAGGAACGAGGTGCGGCCGGTACCATGGACGGCCACCAGTAGGTCGACTTGGGCGCCTTCCCCAACCGCGGGCGGTACATACAGGCAATAGTGGAAGCGTGGGTCCGATTTGGAAGCAAAGATGGCGGTCGCGCCAAGATCGTATGTAGCGCGACCGCGATCCGCAACAGATCCCGTGGCGATGCTCGTCAAGTCTACATCTCCTCAGACAATCTTGGCGTTCATGGCCAGCGTATACTGGTCGGCCCGCGTCGTGAACTGAAGGTCCTTTCGGGCAGCCACGACGAGAACCTCATGGTGCAGCGGAATCAGGGCGACGTCGTTGAAGACGATGTCGCTGAGCTCCGAGAGCATAATTTCGCGTTTGGTGTCGTCCAGCGTCCGCTTCGCCACAGCCAGTTTGGCATCGAGATCGGGATTGGAGTAGCGGCCCGAATTGGCGATGCCCATACCGGCGTCCGGATTCTGCGTCGCGACCAGAGCTGTCATCGGGTTCGAGGTTTCGCCTGTGTTGACGCCCCAGGAGTCCAGATTGACGCTGAACTCATAGGCATCCGCCTTGTCGGCATAAACCGACCAGGGCATGACCTCGACGCTGACTTCCAGGCCGATGCGAGAGAACATCTGGGCCACGGCCTGCACGATCTTCGAATCGTTGACGATACGATCATTTGGCCCGTGGATCGTCAGGCGGAAGCCATCGGGGTAGCCGGCCTCGGCAAGCAGGGCCGTGGCTTTTGCAGCGTCGAATGGAACGGGTTTGATAGCAGCCGAGGTGCCCGGGGCGCCGGCGGGCAGAAACTGTGAAGCGACAATGGCATTGCCCTGCATCAAGCGCTCGACAATGGCGCTGCGGTCGACCGCCATGGACAGCGCCTGCCGCACACGCAGATCCTTCAGCGGGTTGCGGTCGAGCGGCTTGCCATTCTTGCCGCTGATGAAGGGCGTCACGTCCCTGAACGTGTCCAGCGAGAAGAAGACCACCCGGCTCGATACGCCGCGGATGATGTGAAAGCGCTCGTCTTGTTCGACGCGGGCAACACCCTCGTAGGGCACCTGTTCGACGAGATCGAGATCGCCGGCGAGCAGGTTGGCAAGCCGCGCGCCGGCATCGGTGACGATGCGGAGCTCGACGTCCGGCAAAGCAGGCCTCGGTCCCCAGTAGTTGGGATTGGCGGAAAGCGCGACACGGTTGCCGGAAACATATTCCTTCAGCACATAGGGGCCAGTTCCGATCGCCGCGGTGCCGTTGTTGAACTGATCGCTCGGGGTATCCTTGAACTTGGCGCGGATGATGCGAATGCGACTGAGCGAATTGGGCAGAAGCGGCTCCGGCTGCTTGGTTTCGATGAGAAGCTTGCCGGTTTGGGGCGAAGTGATCGACTTGATGTTGCGCGTGTAGGTCCGGAACGACGCCGTGCTGTCGATGGTGTTGGCCCGGTCGAATGAGACGACGATGTCGTCTACGGTGAGCGGCTCACCGTCGCTGAAGCGCACGTCTGGGCGCAGGTCGAACTCCCAATGGGTGTTGTCGACCGCGCGCCAGGCCGTCGCCAGCCCCGGTCTGGAGATCGACTTTTCGTCGTTGGTGACAAGCGTGTCGTAGATATGGGTGGCAAGCGCGTTGTTCGGCGCATTGCTCTTCAGATGCGGGTCTAGCGTCGTCGGCGGAGCAGCCATGCCGATCCGCAATTGGCCGGTTGCCGCTGCCTGGGCCAGCCCCGTCCAGCTAATGCCTTGCAAGACGGCGGCACCGCCGAGCGCCCATTGCATCAGCGCACGGCGCGATATTGTCCGGTTCATCATTGGTTTTCTCCGTGTCCACTCTGGATAGTTCCATCGGAGGAGTTCTTTTCCGCTGCCGCTTGCCATGATCGAGCCCAGCTTGGGATCCGCTGATGGTGCCGGCCTCCTTCCTGACAGCGAGTGAAACGAAAGCTTCACTATTTGTCAACACAGATAAACCACCGTTTCACTAGACGATACAAATTTTCTCGTTTAACCTTCTGCACGAGACGCTTTGGCGAGGAAGTGAGAAATGACCGATCAAGCAGATACCCGGTACACGGTCGATTCCGTCGATCGCGCGATCAGTTTGTTGCAGACTGTGGCCGGCGAGGCAGATCTTGGCGTTTCCGAAATCGCGCGGCGTTCCGGCGACAGCAAGGCGCGCGCTTTCCGGCTTTTGCAGACGCTGGTGCGGCGCGGCTTGCTGGCGCGATCATCGAATGGAAAAGGCTATCGCCTCGGCCTCGCTGCATTGATGCTGGGCCACGCCGCCAGCGAACAGATGGACCTGATCCGCATAGCAAACCCTGTTCTGGAAGAACTCGGTCAGAAGATCGGCGAAACCACCCAGTTGCGGATCCGCGATGACCAGGAAAGCCTTTGCGTCGCCAAATGGGAGCCGAAGCGGGACCTTCGCGTCAATGCGATTGTCGGCCGGCGGCGTCCGCTACATGCCGGTTCGAGCAAGGCGTTCCTGGCCCATATGGGTGATGAGGAGCGCGAGGCCATTCTTTCCGGCCCGTTGAAGCGCTTCACCAAGAAAACGGTGACCGATCCTCGGCTTCTTAGGGGCGGGCTCGAGCAAATCCGCAAGGCGAAGTTTTTCGTCAGTCGCGGCGAGATCAACGACGATCTGATTTCGATCACCGCACCGGTGTTCGTGGCGCCGGGTAAGATAATCGCGGCGCTGAACATCGCTGCCCCGGAAAACCGGGTGCCGGAAGAGCGTATAAGCGAACTGGGCGACATGGTGGCCCGGGCCGCCCATCGTATTTCCGCCGCCCTTGGCTTCCGCTCGCCGGCTGCCAATGACATAGCGAGTTGAACTGGTGCCAAGCATCACACTGCCTCGGCAGATTGCGACGAGGGCTGTATCTCCGGAACGGTGAAAACCGGCACCTCATCCTTGAAGCCTTGGAGTTCGAAGGCACCCGCCTGGACAACCGGCATCGATGCTCCTTGCGCAAATCCGGGACCAAGCACCAGGGGGATGCTCAGCTTTTTGGTCGTTGACTCGAGCCGTGCCGTGCGGTTCACCGGCGAGCCGATCGCGGTGTAATCGAAGCGCCGTTCGGAGCCGAAATTCCCGACGGAGCAGATGCCAGTCTCGATGGCGACGCCGATTTCGATAGGGGGATGCCCGCGCGCGGTAAGCGCGGCGTTTTCGCGCTTGACCCGTTCGATCAGGGCGAGCCCCGCTTCAAGGGCGCGCTCGCGATGATCTGGCTGGTCAAGCGGCGCGTTCCAGAAGGCTAGCACGGCATCGCCCATGAACTTATCGATGGTCCCGTCGCGCTTGAGTATCTCATCGGTCGCAAGGCCGAGGAAGTGGTTGACCACCTTTCCGATTTCTTGGGCATCGAGTTGTTCGCTCATCGCCGTGAAGCCGCGTATGTCACTCAGCAGGATTGTGATCTCGCGCTTCTCTCCAGACAGGATCGCTTCGGTATCCGAATTTGCCAGGCGCTGCACCACAGAGGGCGACAGATATTGGGAAAACTGCCGCGCCAGGGTGGACCGGCGCTGCTCGCTGCGCCTGAAAAGGGCATAGCCTTCGAAGCCAGCTACGAGGATCGTCGCAAGCGCCGGCTGCAGTGGGTCATAGAGCGCACCCTGCAGGCTGTATTCGAGAGCGCCAAACACGAAGGGCGTGGCAGCCAGGAGCGCCAGAGCGAATGCGCCAATCACGACCCGCTCGGCGAGCACTCCAGAAAGCCCGATGAAAACGATGCCACTGAGGACCAACCACAGCCGCTCCAGCGTCCGCGCTTGCGTTGGCTCTACAAGATAGCTCGCGGCAAGCATCTGGCCGATTGCATCAGCGTGGATGTCCACGCCTGGTCGCGCCGGACGCGCCGGGGTGGACAGATACTGCGTCAATCCCACGGCTGACAGATCAACAATGGCGATCGCGTTCCGCAGCAGCGGATCGCCGCGACCCGAAAGGATATTACTGGCAGATATGCGCGGCGTATTGGCGTCGGTTTCCCAGAGGCGGATGCTGCCCTGCGGCTCAAGTGGCACAATGGTCCCGGCCATCCTGAGCGCGTCAAACCCGGCGACATTCATCCGAGCTACGTAGCCGTTCTCTCCGGCGTAGAGGCGCAGGAGTTCGAGCGCGAACGACGGCCAGAGCTGCACGCCTTGAGCCGTATTTCGGAGCCAGAGCAGCGGCACATGGCGTAGTACGCCGTCGGGATCGGGCAAAGTGCGAATTACGCCGAGGCCTGCAGCGGCGCTCGAGAAATCAGGAAGGGAGCCTGTCAGACCGGTGAAGCCAGGAAGCGTCTCGGGTACCTGCCCGACGATCGACCAGCCGGCTTTGGGCTCTGCTTCTGAAACCGTCACCTCGTTGCCCAGGCTGACGGCGAGCGCCGTTCGATTTTTCGCCAGTGCGCTGGCGAGGCGCTTGTCTCCAGCGATGCCATCAGGAGAGATATCTGCCTCGGGCAGCACCAGCGCAAGCCCGATCACCGCGGCACCGGACTCGGCGACACCATCGACCAGATCGGCCAAAAGGCCACGGTTCCAAGGCCATCGCCCATATGCCTTAAGGCTCGAGTCGTCTATCGAGACAATGACAACAGGATTGCTCGTCGCCTGGCGCGGGGCGAGGGACTGGTAGAGGTCGTACGTGCGCTCGCGCAGGCGCGACAGCGGCCCGTCGAAAGCAAAATGGCAAGCGAGCAGCAAGAGTACGACCGCAAGACCAGGTATTTTCCGCCTGGCAGCCCGCCGCCAATCAAGCGAGGGGCTCATGCCGCTCGGCCAGCCTTACCGGCAGTCGGGAAAGCAGTCATCATCCTCATCATCCACCCCGCTGCCTGCAGGGGGCGTTGGGCTGTCAGGGAACTCCATGGCCACGCCGGGCAATGCGCCGTCGGTGGACTTGCAGGCTTTGAGCGAATTGCCGAGTGCTGACGCACAAATCGCGCTTACGTTCAGCCCCGGACCCGGTTCGCCTGGCAGGCCGGTGCCGGCTATTCGATCGATGCTGTCCAAAATCGGGAACGCGTCGATACCGCCGTAGCCGGTCAGCAGTTTGTCATTGTCCGACGTGCAGGCGTGGCCCGGGTTTGTGATCACGAGCTTGCGACCATTCATCATGCAGGTCATGCGGCCGGCGCGCAGTATGCCGACGGTCTGACCAGCAATCACAAGCACCTCAATGATGCCACCTCTGGCTCCGAGCACCATGTGTGGCGTCGCAACTTGCATGTCGCCGCCTTTCGAAACCTGGCCGCCGTAGAAACGGGCCAGGCCGCTGTTCATCCTGATGTCGATCTTTCCTGATCGGGACCCCGGATTGTAGACGAATTCATCGATCGTCAGGCTGGTGTTCGGACCAATCTTGGCGCTCGACTCGTCCCGGAACACGAGCATTCCGAGACCGGTGATATTGCTGCGCAGCTGGTCGCCGAGTTCGACGCCAGCGCCGACGTTCATCGCCTCGCCGTGATTGCGGATGATGTTGGTCTGGTAGGCCGTCATGGACCCAACCGTTTCAGCGCCAGATGGTGCCGCAAAGGCAAGGCAGGCGATACAAGTGGCTATCTGACGATACAGGGTCCTCATCGCGGCCTCTTTCAGTTGAGTGTCAACGTGTAGCTCACGAGCAATTCGAATGAATCTCGGTCGCCGCTGGCGATCTCGAAGTCGGTTTCGCGATAGGCGAGATCGACACTGACCTTCTGCCATTCAGTGAGCTGAAAATCGCTTTCCGAGGCAATGCGCCAGAAGTCGCTCTGGATGTTCGTGCCGATGCCGACGGACAAGTCGGGAGTGTCGCTGTGGCCGGCCGAGACGGCGACCTGGTGAGACCATGCGAAAAGGTCCGGTACTTCCATCACCACGCCGCCGTAGCGGACCTCTCCCATGTAGCTGCGGCCGATTTCGCCAGCTCCGGAGGCGAAGTCAGTCGAGCCGACTAGGCGCAGTCCGAGCGCCTGGCCATTGCGGAAGCGGTAGCTGCCGCCTGCCTCATAGAAGACCCTGCTATCGGCGAAGATGCCATTCGAGCTGCTTAGATCGATGTAGCCGGCACCTGCAAAAAGCGTCATCTCGACGGTGGGGCGCACGAGGAAGCGCCCACTTAGACCGACGCCGGTCTCGTGAACGTCGCTGTCGAAGCGATCTGTGACGGCGAACGCGGAAAGTAGCAGCCGTAGCGAATCGATCCCGCTGTTGGGCAGTCCCTTGTCCAAGGTAATGGCGGCGTTCCCGTGGATAAAAGTCTCCTCGGCATCGGGAACCGACAGGTCTTTGGTGAAAAAGCGCTCTGTCGCTGCCAGCGAGCCCGAGAGGACAAGTGCATCAGCACTTGGCGTCCCGAGATCCCATCGGATAAAGCCTTCCGCCCGCCCATAGGGCGAGACCAAGGTGCGGTCGTCTTCGGCCCCGCCCGGCTCAAAATCGGTGGATGCGCTGAACATGCCGCCAGTCAGAGCGATTTCCCAAGTGACACCACGTAACGCGCGCTCGATGCGGGCGAGCAGGCGAACGGCTTCCTGCTGCTCATCCGCGGACAGGTCCCCGACCTCGAGACCGTACTGCGCCTGCCGCCGGGCCAATTCATAGGAGCCGACATGATAATACAACCGGCTGGCCGAGAGCCGGGCGCGCGCATCGCGAGGATGTTTGATGAGATACTGCTCGATCGACGAGATCGCCTGATCGTACTGCCCTGCGTTGACGGCAACTGTGACGAATTGAGCTAGCGCTCCGTTGTCGGTCGGATTGGCAATGCGGGCCGAAAACGCATCGTCATAGGCCGGATAGAGACCTTGTGCGCCGGCCGGCAATATGCCGGTACAAAGCAGCGCCGCGGCGAAGCCGAGGATCATTGAAAACGAGGAATGCATGCCGAGAACCCACCCCAACCCGACTAGTGCAGCGGATCTAGCACGCCTGCACGAAAAAAAGCGACAGAACTGTCAGGAAACCTCCGAGTCTTCAGCAGCTGTTGCAGCTGCGCAACAAATTATCGCATTCATTCGCATTTCGCCTACGCTGGTTGGTCAAACATCTTCTCAGCGTTGCTTGGCTTCCAGCAAGTATTCTCTACAAACGGCAACTAATTCAAATCATAATCAGCGGTGGATTGCGCAGCCGACAAGATCAATATTGTTTGCGCGATTCTCCACGTATCTGGTCGCCGCACGACGCATCAGGGTCATATGGAGCTCATCCGAAGGTCTTCCGCCGCGTTGCGCAAGCGCTCGGAGAGCTGGCGGGCGATGCTTCTCAGGACGGCCTGCGCGATGTGCGGCTTAGCCTTTGTTATCTTGTTGAACGCCGACGAGGTCACTTCATAGGCAACAACGTCCTCGTCCGCGATCACGTCCGTCGAGCGTGCCTACAGCACGAGCATGGTGGCCAGTCCCAGCATCAGGCCCATGCCTACAATATCGGTCACCGTCGTGAGGAAGATCGCGGAAGCCACGGCCGGATCGGCGCCGACCCGCCGCAGGCCCAACGGGATCAGCACGCCGGAGATCCCGGACATGAGGCACGATCCGGACATGGCGAGCAGGATCACAAGCGCCAGCATGGGCGCCTGGGATGCCGACTCCGGCTGCCGTGAAGCGTAGAACCACATGGCCGCAGCCGCCACCAGACCGACGAGCAAGCCGTTGGCGATCCCGAGCGCTCCCTCCCTCAGCACCAAGTGCAGCTTCGGTCGTTTGTCCACATCCCCTAAGGCGAGGCCACGCAGCGTAATAGCCAGCGCCTGACAGCCGGTGTTTCCGCTCTGTCCGGCCAACACCGGGAGGAACGCCGCCAACGCGACGATCTTCTCGATCGTGCCTGTGAACGAGCCGACCACGAAAGCGGCTATGAAGGCCGTCAGCAGGTTGAGCTGCAGCCACGGATGACGTTTCAAGAAGGCTGAAAACAGCGGAGTGAAAGAACGCTCCTCCTTCTGGACACCCACCATCTGGCCAGGCTGGGCAGAAATCTCGATGATTTGCTGCTCGAACAGCCGCCAGCCGCGAACCTGCCCGAGCAGCCGGTTCTCCGCGTCCACCACGGGATAGACAGGGTAGTGACGGCGTACCGCCGCCTTGCAGGCTTCGCTCAAAGGCATATCGACGTGAAGGGCGAACGGACTTGCCAGCATAATCTGATCCACCGTCGCGTCGGCCTCGCTCAGCATCAGATCGCGCAAGACCACTAGGCCAACCAGTCTATCGCCCTCGTCCGTGATGTAGAGGTAAGTCAACTCGCTCGGCACCTGCGCGCGCCTGACGGCCTCGACCGCGGCGGCTACCGTCGTCCCGACAGCAACGCTGGCGGGGATCGGATCCATCAGCTCAACGATGGCCTCGGGGATCGCGAGATCCTTGCCGTCGGTATGAGATTTGATGGGCCTCCTTTGCGAGGGAAAATGCTCCGCCACCTTCCGGGCGTGCCTATCCGGTAACAACTTTAGTGCGTCGCGGATGAACTCGGGAGACTCTCGGGCTAGCAATTCAGCCGCGTCGTCAGGGGCTCGAGCACGCAGCGTGCGCACCAACTTCTCAATGTCGTTCTCTTCCCTCATCTGTTCCCCCAACCTCTAATGTTGCGCCTCTGAGCTTATAGACGGAACCGGTTCGCTCTGCCCAGGCGCACGGTGGCCCAAGCGCCTCGATCCGGAATCTTCGCCTTCTCGGGGCGCCGAGTAGACCGACCCAGACAAATCTGAGCCATTGCGTGGGTGCATATAGGCGGGCTGTAACGTCAGCGTGTCGCCAAGAGAATTGACGTGTTGCCGAAACTTCACCGTCGATTCCCGAGCTCTGCGAGCACGTCGCAACTCATCAACGAAGTAAGGTCGGCAAATGGGCCGTCGCGGCCCTGCTCATTGGGGTGCGCTCAGCCCGACAGTTCGCGTGCCGGCCGCGATTCAACCTGGGAAGATGGTGAAGCCGCCATCGACGCGAATGACCTGCCCGTTGATGAAACGCGCGCGCGGACCGGCGAGGAAGGCCACCGCTTCGGCAATCTCTTCAGGCTCGGCATAGCGGTTCAGCGATTTCTTGCTCGAATCCATGCGCTCCGGATCGACGACGCGGCTCGCCTGGAACCGTGCCGTCTTGGTGGCGCCGGGGCTCACCGCATTGATGCGCACGCCATCGTCGATCAGTTCCTTGGCGAGGCAACGCGTATAATGCACGACGGCCGCCTTGAGCGTGGAGTAGACCACCTCCGGCGAGCATCCGATATGCGCTGCCGCTGAGGCAATGTTGATCACCGAGCCTGAGCCGCGTTTGACCATGGGCGGAATGAACGCCTGGCAGACCAGCATCGTGCCGATGAGATTGTTCTCGGTCAGCACCTTGATGTCTTCATAGTCGATGTCGAGCGCGTTGTTGGGACTGGGCTTTACCCCCTTGGCGCCGATATCGCCGCCGGCGCAGTTGACCAGAACGTGCACATCGCCGAGCTCCGCTTCGATCTTCCTCTTCATTTCGGCAACGGCTTGCCTGTCACCGATGTTGCCCGTAACCGCGGTTACCCGTGTCCCATGCTTTTCCAAACCCCTGGCGGATTCGCCGAGGTCCGCGAATTCCCCATACTGCGATGGCCGGCTCCAATCGAGATCGTGGATCGCGACGTTTGCGCCAAGTTCGGCCAGGCGTTCGGCCATGACGCGACCAAGGCCGCGTCCCGAGCCGGTCACGAAGGCGGTCAGGCCGCTGAATTCTCGGGCAGTCATGCTGATTTCTCCATAGCAATGAAATCGAACTTCTTCATGTTGGCGGCGCTGCGCCGGATCATGTCGAGCTCATACGAAACCAGCGCGCCGTCATCGTCGCGCTCCCACGGCGTCCAGTAGTCGGCGTCGTCAGCAAGGCGGTTTACGCGCGCAGCACTCAGGCAGGCGGCGAACTCGCGCCCGGTCTTCGGCGCATATCCGTTCCACCAGTCGTCGGTGAGACAGCGAACGTGACGGGCTTCCAGTGCGCCTGGCTCGAGCACCGCCGTCAGCGTGTCGTGGTGCTCGGCGAGGATGGCTGCCAGTTCGGCGAAAGGCACGGCGCCGTCTCCGATCGCGCAGCGGAC
Organism: Mesorhizobium sp. WSM4845; assembly: GCF_055811455.1. NCBI lineage: Bacteria > Pseudomonadati > Pseudomonadota > Alphaproteobacteria > Hyphomicrobiales > Phyllobacteriaceae > Mesorhizobium > Mesorhizobium sp. WSM4845. The sequence goes on along the minus strand of NZ_JBVVQA010000018.1, from coordinate 35,534 downwards.
CAGACGGTAACCCTCATCGGTGAACTGCACGCGATAATCCTTGAGGTGAACGTGGCGGACGTGCGGTGCGATGCGCCTCGTGAAGGCAAGCGGTGCCTCGCCGACAGGGAACGTGTTGCCCGTATCATAGGTGATGCCGACACCGGGGCCGCCGAGCTCGCAGAACGCGACCAGTTCGTCGCTGCCGAAATCCTGATGGTTCTCGATGCCGAGCATCCGGCCCTCAGCCGCCGCACGCGGCCCCCATTCCGTCAAGGCAGCGCGGATCGTCGCATTGAACTCGCTCCATTTCGGGCCCCACAGGTTGCGGTCGCCGCACAGGACGGGGGTCAGTGCGATACGGATCGTTGTCGCCTCGAGGAGGCGCGCCGCCCGAAACGCGCTGTCCAACGGACCGGCCACCAGAAGTCCGCCACTGACCACCGGGACGATGTCGAGCGCCGCCAGACGCCTGCGCAACTCGACGATTTCGGCGTCCGGCAAGTCGGTCAACCATGGTTCGTAGATCTCGAGCGTGCGTGCGCCCAGTTCCTGCGCAAGCGCCATGAAGCCTTCCAGCCCCGTCCCGTCCGGATTGTGCCGCGGCGTACCGCGCCCCTGCAGGCCGAGAGTGTAGGTCAGTCCGTATGGGTTGAGGCCGAAACGAAGCATCAGCTTGGCAGTCCCGTTGAAAGATGTAGAAGCGATCGCATCAGCGCAGACCGGCATCGACGGCGATGGACTGCTTGGTGATCATGCGGCTGTCATCGGCGGCAAGGAAGAGCACGGTCCGCGCAATCTCTTCGCTCAGCAGGACGCGGCGGATCAATTGCCGTTGCACCGTCTGGTCGATTGCGTCCTGGGTCCTGAACCACAGCTGGCGCTGCCGCTCGGTTATGACGGCGCCGGGTTCGACTGCATTGACGCGGATGTTGTCGGATCCGAACGACCGCGCCAATGCGCGCGTCAGCGCCACCACAGCCCCCTTGGCGGTGGCATAGGCCACCATCTGGTCCGCGCCGAAACGCCAGGCGATGGAAGAGAAGTTTATGATCGAGCCGAAGCCGAGTTCCTTCATATGCGGATGCACCGCCTGCGCGGCGAAGAAGTGATGCCGGAGATTGACGTCGAAGCTGCGGTCCCAATATTCTGACGTCACCGCGTCAACGGGTTGGCGCTGATCATCGGCAGCGTTGTTCACCAGGACGGCGACCGGACCAAGACGCGCGCGCACGTCTTCTACCGACGCCTGCAGCGCAGCGATGTCAGTGACATCGCAATGGAGGTACACCGGGGCCTGCCTGGCGACGCAACCAAGCTCGCGCACCAGCGCTTCCGCGGACCCATCCTGCACATCAAGAAAGCATACGCGGGCGCCATTCGAAGCAAAGGCGCGGACCATATCGGCGCCGATCCCGGAGGCGCCGCCGGAGATCAGCACGACGCGATCGGTCAAGCTCGGGTAAGTCGCGAATTGCACGGACATCAGATCACAGAAGCGCCTTGGTTGCTGGATCGAACAGACAGGCGCGCGACATGTCGATGCCGAGCGTTATCGTCTCGCCCATGACGGGAGCGTCATCCGGCTCGAAACGGCCGGTGATCTCCAGGTCGCCTAGCCTGAGGACGGCAAGCGTCTCGGCGCCGGTCGGTTCGACCAGTTCCACCGGCGCCTGCAAGGGCTGCACAGCAGGTTTGCGCGACTTCAGGTCCGTCGTGAAGCGGTAGATGTGTTCGGGCCGAACACCGAGCACCACGTCCTTTGGCGCACCGGCGGACAGCGGCATGGCAAGGGCAAGAGTGGCGTCGCTGCCGTCAGCGGCGCGTACCGAGATGCTAGTCGATCCCGCAAGCCGGGCGGGGATGAAATTCATCGCCGGCGATCCCATGAAACCGGCCACGAACATGTTGGTCGGCCGGTCATAGATCCGCTTCGGCGTGTCGAACTGCTGCACCGAGCCCTGGTTCATCACCGCAATGCGGGACGCGAGCGTCATCGCCTCGACCTGATCGTGAGTGACGTACACCGTCGTCTTGCCGACGCGATGGTGAAGCTTCTTGATTTCGGTGCGCATGTCGACGCGCAGCTTGGCGTCGAGATTGGACAGCGGCTCGTCGAACAAAAACAGTTTTGGATCGCGTACCAGGGCGCGTCCCATCGCAACGCGCTGCCGCTGCCCACCCGACAATTGCCCAGGCTTGCGGTTGAGCAGCTGCTCGATCTGCAGCAGTGCGGCAACCCGCTTTACGGCTTCCGCCTGCTCCGCTTTCGGCACGCCCCGGCTTTCCATGCCGAAGGTGATGTTCTGGCGCACCGTCATGGTCGGATAAAGGGCGTATGACTGGAACACCATCGCTATGTCGCGGTCCTTGGGCTGCACGGAGTTGACCAGTCGGTCGCCGATCCAGATCTCGCCCGAGGTGACGGTCTCCAGGCCGGCGATCATGGCGAGCAAGGTTGATTTGCCGCATCCGGAGGGGCCGACAAGGGCGACGAACTCACCGGTTCGCGCCTCGAGATTGATGCCGGCCAGAATCTCGAGCCCGCCATAGCTCTTGTGAAGGTCGCGGATCATCAGCGCGGACATGGACGATGCCTCATTTGATGGCGCCCTGTGTCAGGCCGCGGACGAAGTATTTTCCACCGAACAGGTAGATCAGCAGCGGCGGCAGCGCGCCGATCAGCACGGCTGCGCTCATCACATCGTAAGCACGGGCGGTCGTGCCGCCGGCAGTGAGCGCGACCAATGCCGCCGTAATCGGCTGCTGCTGGCCGGAAGTGAAGACGACGCCGAACAGATACTCGTTCCAGATACCGGTGAATTGCCAGATGACGGTGACGATCAAAATCGGCGGCGACAGCGGCAGGATGATCTTGCGAAAAATCCGCCAGAAGCCGGCGCCGTCGATGCGTGCCGCCTTGATAAGATCGTCGGGTATGCTGACGTAGAAGTTGCGGCAGAACAGGGTGGTGAACGAGATGCCCTGGACGACATGAATCAACACCAGCCCGTAGGTCGAATTGGTCAGGCCGAGTTTGCCGAGCAGGAACGCCCACGGCATCAGCGAGATCTGGCCGGGCATGAAGACGCCGAGCAGCATCAGATTGAACAGAATTTCCGAGCCCTTGAAACGCCATTTCGACAGCACATAGCCGTTCATGGCGCCGAGGAGCGTGGAAATGAGCGTTGCGGGGATCGTCATCCAGAGCGAATTGAAGAAATTGCGCTTCATGCCTTCGCAGGTGCCGCTGACGCAATAAGTGCCCCAAGCCTGTGCCCACGCGTCGAGGCGGAAGCTACGCGGCAGCGAGATGAGGCCGTTGCGGGCAATGTCGGACTGCTCCCGCAACGAGTTGAAGACGACGACCAGCAGCGGTGCAAGGTAGATGACGGCGAAAAGCATCAGCACCGCATAGACAAGGAAGCGACCCCAGAAATATCGCCGCGTAGCCGCGGCCGCTTCGGGATCATGCCGGGCGTTGGCGGCAATTTCAGCCATTGCGGCCCTCCGCCCGCCTGCGCCAAACGATCCACAAGGAATAGGGCACCAGCACGACCGCGAGGGCCGCGAGCATCATCATCGCCGCGGCGGCACCCTCGCCGATCTGCCCGCGCTGGAACATCAGGTCGTAGACATAGATCGCCGGGAAGGTAGTCGACACACCTGGCCCACCCCGCGTCAACGCCGCCACCAGGTCGAAGGTCTTGATGGCGAACTGGATCTGGATGACGGCCACCGCCAGAAAAATCGGGGCGATCGTCGGCAGGATGACCTTCCGATAGGTTCGGGAAACCGACGCACCGTCGATCTGCGCTGCTTTGATGAGATCCGGATCGACCGACCGCAGGCCAGCCAGGAAAAGCGCCATTGCGAAGCCGGACGACTGCCAGATACCGGTTATGATCACCGCATAGATTGCGGTGTTGCGGTTGGCCGTCAGGGCGAAGCTGAAGTCGGTCCAGCCGAGCCCCCGCACGAAGGCCTGGATGCCGTCGAAGGGGTTATAGAGCCAACTCCACACCGTGCCGGTGACGATGAAGGAGACTGCCAGCGGATAGAGGAAGATCGTGCGCCAGACCGCCTCGCCGCGAACGCGCTGGTCGATCAGGATCGCCAGAAGCAGGCCGATGGCCATCGAGCCGACGATATAGAAGCCGCTGAACAGAAAGAGGTTGGTGTAGGCGATGTTCCAGCGCCGGTTCGCCCAGAGCGAAGCGTAATTGTCCAGACCGACGAACCCATAGGTCGGCATCAGCGACGAACTGGAGAGCGAGAGATAGAGCGTCCAGAGCGTGAAGACGAAGACGTAGATGAAACTCGCCGCAAGCGACGGCGCCAGCACCAGAATGGGCACCATCGTGCCCAGGCGCTGCCGCCACGGGGTTGCGGTAGCCGCAACCGGTACGGTCAGGTCACGCGTTGACATCTTCTGCTCCGGCGAAGTCGGGGCCGGGCGACGCGCGACAAGCCATCATCGGCAGCGTCTTCACATCTGCGCTTCGGCCGCATCGGCCATCGCGCTGGCTGCGTCCTGCGCGGTCATGTCCGGCGTCGCCACAAATTCGGTGACGGTATCCATGATCGCGCCGCGCACCTTCTGCGGGATCGTCATGTTATGCGCCATCGAACGGACAAGCGTGCCGCCATCGATCGACGCCTGCAGGTCCTTCTGGGAAAGCTGCTGGCAGGGATTGAAGCCGTTCGAAAGATCGACGTCGAGACGGGCCGGGATCGAGCCCTTGGTCTGATTGAAAATCGTCTGGAACTCGGGCGACAGGATGGTGCTGGCGAGCAGTTTCTGGCCCTCGACGTAGTCCGGATCCTTCTGCTGGAAGAACACCACCGAGTCGGAATTCAGGATGAAGCCCGGCTTGCCCCAGTCAGTCGGCGCCTGGGCGCAGACATAGTCGGTGCCCTGCTTGAAGCCGCCGGCCGTGAGCAGGCCGAGCGTCCAGTCGCCCATGATGTGGAAGGCGGCCTCGCCGCGGCCGACCAGATGCGACATGCTATCCCAGTCGCGGCCGTTCATGCCGGGGTCCATATATTTCGTCGTCATGGTGCGGAACTGTTCGAAGGCCTTGACCATGCCGTCGCTGCGCATCGCCTCGACATCACCCTCGACGAAGGCCTTCTTGAAGAGATCGAGATCCATTCCGTAGACCACCACCTCGAAGACCGTCGAATCGGTCCAGTCGGCAGTCGAGTGCGAGATGCAGATTTTGCCCGATGCCACGACCTTGTCGCAGGCGGCGTTGAAGTCCGCCCACGTCTTCGGCACCTCGGCGACGCCTGCTTCCTGCATGACCTTCGGCGATGCCCACAGCCAGTTGATGCGATGGATATTCATCGGCGCCGCTACCCAGCTGCCGGTCGGCTTCATCACCGGCAGCAATTCGGGAGCGACGACCTTCTCCCAATTTTCCGCTGTCGCCAGGTCGTCGAGATTGGCTGTCATGCCGGTCTCGTTCCATTCGGCGATCTCGGGTCCCTTGAGCTGCACCGCTGGCGGTGCATTGCCGGCGATCACGTCGGCGCGCAGTTTCGCCAGCGTGTTGGCCGTGTGGCCTGCGATGGAGGTCTGCTGCCAGGTGCCACCCTTGGCGGTGAACATCTCGCCGAGCTTGGCAATAGCCTGGGCGTCCGATCCGGTCGCCCATTGATGCAACAGGTTGGTCTTGGGCTCTGCGAGCGCGGCTCCCGCAACAAGGGTGTACGCCGTAGCGGCCGCAACGGCCGTCCTCAGGTATTCCATCGTTTCACTCCCATGTGATGTACGGTTCGTATCGACCGCTTGTGACGCAATTCGAGTTCGTCGCAGAGGGAGATGCAGCATCTCCGTTCTTTCCAAAATGACATATTTGAGCTATCAGTCAACGTCCTTTGTGCTCACCATGAACAAACCTTCGCTTAGAAATTGGCTGATCGACAAGCCCTCCGCATCACCGGAGAGCCTGATCGTGCGATGCCTGCGTGAGCGCGGCGTGCTTTCTGCCTCGCAAATCGCGCACATCACCGGTTTGGCGCGGTCGACAGTTTCAACCGCGCTCAATGGCTTGAAAAAGTCCGGAATGGTGATTGAATCCTCGGCCCACCATGACGGGGCCAGGGGCATTGGCAGGCCTGCCGCGACCTTGACGCTCAATCCCGCTGCGGGCACCTGCGTCGGCATCCACCTAGGCCTCGATGAGATGCGTTGCCTCATCGCCGACGTCTCGCATTCTGTCATTGCCGAACAAACTATCGCCATGGGCCTGGACTACCAGCCACAACAGGCGGCCGAGCTCGCCAAGTCAGCAATTGCCCAATGCTACGTAGAGAACGGTCTGCCGATGGCGGGGCTCCTGGGGGTTGGGGTTTCCGTCTCGGGCCCTGTCAGCCGCGAAGGCGTGGTGCAGCGTGCGAGTATTGTTCCGACCTGGGCTGGGGTCAACATCCGCGATGTGTTCGGGCCGGTTCTCGAACAGCCGATTTTCGCCGACAACGAGAGCAACTGCTCGGCCATTGCCGAGCTGATGTGGGGCGCGGCCGTTGGCCAAGACGATTTCGTCCTGTTCAAGATCGATCTCGGCGTCGGCGGGGCCATAGTCCAGCATGGCCGGCTGGTCACGGGCATCGCCGGCGGCGCCGGCGAATTCGGGCATATCAGCATCGATCCCGGCGGCGATCTTTGCCGGTGCGGCAATCGCGGATGCCTGGAGCTTTATGCGAGTTTTGCCCGGCCGCTCGAGCAGATTTCGCGCATCGTGCGGCGGCCGGTGACGATGGACGAGGTGATCATGATGGCTGAACAGGGCGACGTCGGGGCGCTGCGGATGATCGAGGACACCGCGGACTTCGCCGGTCGTGGCCTTGGTCTGATCGGCTCGGTGATCAATCCGCCGCTCATCATCATCGGTGGCCGCATGGCTTTGGCAGGCGATATTCTCCTGGCACCGCTGATCGCGTCATATGAACGCCACACTCTCATCAAGTCCCGCGATATCGCGCCCGCACTGCGCACGCGGATAATCGTTGGCAAGCACACGCAGAACGATGCCTTGCTCGGCGCGGTCGGCCTGGTGCTGCGCCACAACAGCCGGCTGCAATGATTTGACTTTGCGCCGAGCGCTCGCGAGGAACAGGACGACGGGCGCGATGTGCGCGCAACATTCGCGGATTGAACGACGCCGCTTCAAGGGATCGCAGCTCGGCTTCCGACCGGATTACGGCAAGCGTCGCCGGCGACCTGCCGAGCGTCAGTCTCGCGATATGGATAGCCCTGCGAGAAGCGGAGCGTACGCGGCGAGCCTGCGGGATACGAACTCGGTGAAGAGCCGCACGCGCTTCGTCTTGCGTGTCTCCCCCTGTGTGAGAAGCCAGAGCGTTCCGTATATGTGCGGGTCGGTGCCCGGCACCCTCGCCAGCAGGGGGTCGGCATCTCCGACGAAACACGGCAGTCTCGTGATCCCGATCCCTTGCCGTGCTGCAACGATCTGCGCCTCGGCGTCCGGGGTCCTGAACGGAACCCCTGTGGTACGAACCTCACCCTCGTGGGCCCAGGTTGGGATGCCATGAATGTTTACGACGATCCACCGGATGGGATCAGGCGCGCCCGCACGCCACTCGGCTAGTCGATCGCAGGACATGTAGACGCCGCCGAACAGCTCCGGTCCCATCAGGCCGTGAAGATTGAGCGGCAGGGTCTTGCGGTCGGAGACGATGCGGATCGCGACGTCCGCCTCTCGGTTGGTCAGATTTGCCACCTCGCCGGACGACAAGATTTCCATCTCGATGTCAGGATGCAGACGCGCGAAATCGGCGAAGTCCGGCATGAGCAGGTGTGTTGCGAGGAACGGTGGCAGCGTCACCCGCAGAAGCCCGCGCGCGCTCTGGTCGCGCCCGAAGACGCGCGTCTCCAGCAGGTGCGACGACGCTTCCATCTGGTCCGCGAACTCGAGGACCTCCTCGCCTGCTGCCGTCAGGCGGTAGCCCGAAGGCAGCTTTTCGAACATGTGCACCCCGAGGCGTTCCTCGAGTTGGGCTATGCGTCGCAGCACGGTCGAGTGGTTCACTCCGAGGCGCTCGGCGGCAGCCCGCACCGAGCCTCCGCGCGCGACGGCAAGAAAGTAGCGAACGTCATCCCAGTCGATCATGGTGCAATCCCGCACCGCGGGGTTTGCCTTCGAAAGCCCGATTCCAACACTATCGAACATCCTCTCGATTGTGGGATAGCACGGGCGGGTGATCACTGCCTATGCCGACAAGCGCGGCCCATTTCCGGACGGCTGACACCGATCGTCGCGCCTGGCGTCAGTCGTCCAGCCGGATAGATTTCGCACCACCGATCTGCGCGCTTCCGCACTCAAAGCCTGACGTCGGCAGACCTATCTCGAGGCTCTCGGGGACCTCCCCGAACGATCAAAGGCGGAGCCTGAAAGGAGAAGTCATGGGAAAGCTTGAGGGTAAGGTTGCAGTCATCACGGGTGGATCGAGCGGCATGGCGCTGGCGAGCGCCAAGCGGTTCGTTGAAGAAGGCGCCTACGTTTTCATCACGGGCCGGAGGCACGAGGCGCTCGATGAGGCCGTCAAGCTGATCGGCCGGAACGTGACCGGCGTGCGCAGCGACGCGTCCAATCTCGACGATCTCGACCGTCTGTTCGACACGGTCAAGCGAGAAAAGGGCAAGATCGACGTCCTGTACGCGAGCGCCGGCACGGGCGAAGCCGTCCCACTGGGCGAGATTACCGAGCAGCATTTCGATGCGACCTTCGGCCTGAATACGCGCGGCACGCTGTTTACGGTCCAGAAGGCGTTGCCGCTGTTCAACGATGGCGGGTCGATCTTCATGACCGGGTCAGTTGCTTCGATCAAAGGCTTTCCTGGTTACAGCGTGTATGCGGCGAGCAAGGCGGCGCTGCACGCGTTCGCACGCGGGTGGCTCAACGAACTCAAGGGCAGGAATATCCGGGTGAACGTGCTGCACCCGGGGCCGATCGCCACACCGATGCAGGACCAAGTTCTCACCGAGGAGGCGAAGCAAATGTTCGAATTCCTGATCCCGCGGGGAAAGATGGGGCGTCCTGAGGAAATTGCGGCAGTCGCGCTGTTTCTTGCTTCAAACGATTCGAGCTTCGTGAATGGGTTGGAGTTGTCTGTCGACGGCGGCTTCTCGGCCATCTGATTTCGCGCCGGATCTCCGGAGGTGGCTGATCGGCGGGACTAGCATGTCCATGGTGGAACGACTTCCGTGCTGATGGTCGGCCCGGCCGCGCGGAAGTCGTTCACGACGGGGCTTCTACACAAAGGTCGCCACACAGCAGAACGGATAACCCAGCGCCGTGGAAGGTCTGGGAATCAATACCAATACGGATCGGAGAAGCATTATGAGCTACGCGATTGTAGGATTTGGTAAGATAGGCCAGGCCCTCGCCCGCGCCTTTGCCCGTAAAAACATCGACGTGACCGTCGCGAGCCGCCGTCCGCCCGAGGCGTTGGCACCGCAGGCTCGGGCGATCGGACCCACGGTCGTCGCCAAGTCGCTGCGGGAAGCACTCGAGACCGACATAATCATCCTGGCGGTCCCGTTCGGGGCGCACCGCGAGGTTGCGAAGGCCCTGCCGAGTTGGGAAGGCAAGACAGTCATCGACGCGACGAACGTGTTTCCAGTCCCTGAAGAGCTGAACGGTCTCCCGTCCTCGGCCTTCGTTGCGAAGGCGTTCACCGGCGCCAAGTTCGTCAAAGGGTTCAATCACCTGATTGCGGCCACCCTGGCTGCCGATCCGATCGTCGAGGGCGGCCACCGGGTCGTCTTTCTGTCGAGCGACGACGAGGATGCGATCGCTCCCGTGGCGGCCTTGGCCAAACAACTCGGGTTCGCGCCCGTCAAGCTGGGAAAGCTCAGCGAGGGCGGCGCGCTGGTGCACGCACGCGGCCGCATTTGGGGCAAGCTGATCTTCCAGGATTTGTTCAAGAAGGAGCAGTAATCGATCTACGACCGTGTGATCGGCGCCGAGAACTGGTCGCGGGCGCTAACTTCTTCGAGCAGCGCGCGACCGAATATTTGAAGGCCACAAAGTCGCGAAGGTTGGGGTGGATCTGACGGCGTATGGGCGCCGTTCGAAGAGCGGGGAGACGCCCGACAGAGCGGCAGATCTGCGGGTCGCCTAGAATCTGTCGACTGCTATCGATGGCCTAGGATTCGCTCGAGTGTCCTCCGCCATCCGATACTACTCCACGGTACTCCCCCTCACTCCCACTCGATTGTCTACTGCCCTCATAGCTTATTGATTATGCAATAGAATTCTAATTGGCGTTCCTTCGAATACCGTCAACAATACCGTCACAAAATGGCTTAAATCCAAATCTGCGACGGAGCACCTTGCAGTATCCGAAACACCGCCGATCGCCGCACGGCCGTGCAGTGTCCTGAGATACCATCTTTCTGTTGGCCTCTGCTGTAGGGATGCCTGTTAGATCGTTAGCTCGGGATCGTGCTGCTTGCCAACCGGGTTTTTGTGCTCTGACGGATCGATGGGCTGTCGCGCGTCCCATCGCGGCTGAGGAAGCGGGTCGTCAGTCAGGAAATGACCGATAGCATTGACAATGCACCAAACCCTCCTCGCCGTTGGACCGATGGCGCTGCCGAGATTTCCCCATTTCTCGTCTGCGTTGTCGGTCTCTTTTCTGGCCGGGCGGGCGGCAACTCGTTCGGATTGCTCTTTAGTGGGGGAGCGTCAACGCACCGATTAAGCGGTTCAGTGCCCTGCCTTCTGGCCCTTAGGAATGTGTCTCGTGCCGAATGCCGTTGTTGAACGGTAAGAAGGGGGCTGTTTGTGGAGGCGTTCAGTATTAGGCGCTGGGGCCATCTGGTCCCGTCATTGCGTGCCATTGCTCGATATGCGGGCGCGTTTGAGCGCCAAGCGACACACACCATGGCCAGCAACGGTAAGACTGTGATACCATTGCACAAGTTGCGTCGCCGCCGGCAGACTGTCGTTTCCGCGAAGCCGGACAAGCGCAGTGCTCAGTATCGTAAGTCTCAACCCGATGAACAAGTAGCCGCGGATTATGGAACTTGTCGTCGCCCTTGGCCTGATCGCCTTCAAGGTCGCGTTGCTGATTGCGATCCTGCTGCTGCTGCCTTTGCCGCTGACGTGGCTCGAACGCAAGATCGCCGGGCACATCCAGCAGCGGATGGGGCCGATGCGCGTGGGGTGGCACGGGCTGCTGCAGCCGGTGGCGGACGGCATCAAGCTCTTGACCAAAGAGGACCACATCCCGGCCGAAGCCGACCGCTTCCTGTTCAAACTGGCGCCGATCCTGGCGCTCGCCCCGCCCTTCGTGGTGTTCGTCGCGATCCCCTTCGGCGAAAGCGTCTCGGTCCTCGGCGCCGAGATCACGCTCTACGTCTCCAATATGAACGTGGCGCTCCTTTTCGTCTTCGCGGTGATCGGGATCGAGGTCTATGGCGTCATCTTCGGCGGCTGGGCCGCGAATAGCAAATACGCGGTCCTGGGCAGCCTCAGGACTTGCGCGCAGATGATCAGCTACGAGATCCCGATGGGGTTCGCGGTCATCGGCGTGGTAATGCTGGCGCAATCCATGAGCCTGCTCGAGATCGTGCGGGCGCAGGCCGATGTCTGGAACATCGTCTACCAACCGGTCGGGTTTTTCGTATTCTTCGTCGCCGGGCTGGCCGAAGCCCAGCGCATACCTTTTGACTTAGCGGAGGCGGAAGGCGATCTGGGGGCCGGGTTCCATACCGAATACAGCGGCATCCGCTTTGCGTTCTTCATGGTCAGCGAATACGCCGTCATGCTGCTGGTGTCGGTCCTGTCGGTCATCCTGTTCTTCGGCGGCTGGAACGGCGTGCTGATCCCGTTGCCGCCGCTCCTCTGGTTCGCGCTCAAGGTCGCGTTCTTCCTCTATGTGTTTATGTGGTTCCGCTTCACCTTCCCGCGCTATCGATACGACCAACTGATGGCGATCGGCTGGAAAGTCTTGCTTCCACTGTCACTGGCGAACATAATAGTAACAGGTGTTGCTTTCCTTTGAGGGCCACCCCAAGCGAGGCGGCGATGTCGCGCGCACTGCACATAAGTGGAACATGGATCGGCTGGGCATTCTTCGCCGATCTAGCGGGCGCCTTGGCGCTGACCTTCGGCTACATGTTCTCCAGATCCGTGACCATGCAGTATCCTGACAAGGAAAAATGGTTGCCCTATTCGCGTTACCGCGGGCATCACTTCCTGACGCGCGACGAAGAGGGCGAGATCAAGTGCGTGGCCTGCGAACTCTGCGCGCGGATTTGTCCCTGCGACTGTATCGAAGTCATTCCCTACGAGGACGAGAAGGGCAACCGGCATCCAGCTAAATTCGAGATCGACATGGCCCGCTGCCTGTTCTGCGGGCTGTGCGAGGACGCCTGCCCGGCCGACGCGATCGCGCTTGGCCAACAGTACGAATTCTCGAGTTTTTCCTCGCGTGACCTGGTGGTCGGGCGCGACGACCTGCTCGGCAAACCGGGCAAGGCGACGACCGGCGGCGGCGTGGTCGCCGCGCGCCTGAACACCGAACAGGACGTGCTGGTCGAGACGAGCGAGCCTCAGGGATACAACTGGTGGCGGAATATCCGCCGAACGTGAACGCGCGGCAGCCGTCAAGCCGGAGCACAGGAGGCTCAGATGCTTGTCCGCCAAATCTTGAAGACCAAATCTCCCGAGCTCATCTCGGTCACACCAGATCAGACGGTCGTAGAAGTCCTGCGGCTGTTTCGGGACAACAACATCGGATTCGTGGTCGTCAGCCGTTCGCCCGGGGAATGCCTGGGCACGCTGTCGGAGCGGGACTGCTGCTATGCGGTGGCTGAATACGGAATCGAGGCGCCCACAATGCGGGTCGCCGACATCATGAACCGCAGTGTGGTGACCTGTTCGACACAGGATTTGCTGCCCTTTGTGATGTCGCTCATGACCGACCGACGCACGCGCCATGTGTTGGTCATGGATGGCGACGCTTCTGTCGGCGTGGTGAGCATCGGCGACGTGGTCAAGCACCGGCTCGACGAATTGCTCCGTACCGAGCAAGCGTTGAGCGATTACATTGCCGGCACCCCTTATCACTGAGGATGCAAACCCGGGGGAGCCGATTAGGGTGAACTGCCCGGAAGCTCGGCAATGCCTTGGCCGCGATCTTCAGGGCGCGCCCCGACTCCGGTGGCGAAGGCAGCGTGCGCCTTTTGAACCTCCACCGGACAAGGGTATTCGCCCCGCCGCATAAGGCTGTTGAGACGCAGGTCTCTATAGTTTTCAGGCACGAACACGAGGCCCGCGGGAAAATGCCTGTTGACCTTGAGCTGCGCCCTCAGTTCGCCCTGGGCGGATCGCACGACCACCTGATCGCGATCCGCAAGGCAAAGCTGCGCGGCGTCCCACGCGCTCATCTCAACATATGGGTCATCCGCCACCGTATTCAGGATCTCCGAGCGTTCGGAAAGATATCCATTGTGGAACAGGCAGTTGCCGGTGACCAACATGAGTTGGTCGGCCGCATTCGGGTTAGGCGGAGGGGCGAAGAACTCGCCAGCCGGCGGCGTCGGGTCCGCCGTGGTGAATGCTCCGTCGGCTCCAAGCCCGTCCGTCAGCCCTTGGTAGGCCGGAACCAGCCGGGCAATCTCGCGGAAGATTTCGCCTTGCATCGACGGTTGCATTGCCTGGTTGCGGAGCGCTGCGACGAAGTCCAAGATCGCCAGATTGGCCCGCGCCTCGAAGGCGGGTTCGCGGAACTTGCGGACCGCCTGGATCCGGCCCTCGTTGTTGGTGAAGGTGCCGGATTCCTCTCCATAACCCGCCGCAGGCAGGACGACATCGGCCAGACCCACGGTATCGGTGAGGAAGGTGTCCTGCACGATCAGGAGATCGGTGGCATCAAGCGCCCGCTTGACGAATCCCCGGTCGGGATAGGTCATCAGAGGGTCGCTTCCGACGATATAAAGCGCGCCTACCCGCCCCTTGTCACAAAGCGCCAGCATTGCGTCGAGATCCGCGCCCGGCTCAGGCGGAATTTCGGCGCCCCAGGCCCGTATGAGAGCTGTGCGCGCGGTGTGATCGCCGACCGGGCGCAGTCCCGGCAGGGCCGCCGGCAGAACCCCCATGTCCCAGGCGCCCAGCTGGTTGGCTCGGTCGAAGAGGAACTGCATCGCCGGGCCCTTGCCGAGCACGCGGAGAACCCGCAGCAGGTTGGTGAGCTGCAGCGTTGCGCGCGCTTCGGAAAGCCTCAGGAGGTCGGCGCTGACAAGCACAGCGACGCTCCCGCCGTCCAGCAGCGCAGCGGCTAGACGGTCCGGCCCGTCGCTGCCGATGGTCGGTGGTGCCCAGCCGGTTGCCGCGCCGACGCCCGCAAGAACCTCGCTCGGCAAGGCTTGGCCGGCCGCCGCCACGAGACCGGCCACCACTGCGGCAAGGGCCGCAGCCTCAGCGCCCGGAGCAACGCGAACGACCGCTCGGGCATCGGCGTCCAGCCGGGATGGCCTCGCCGAGAGCATGAGCAACCTGGTCTGCCTCCGCCGCGCCGCGTCTCGCAGCAGGTATTCAGTGACCGGGTTCTCGTCGGTCACGTTGCCACCGACGACAAGCACGCAGTCGTTGCCGATCACCTCCTCCAGCGGCGCGCGGCTGTAAAAGCCCGCCACCAACGGGCCGAGCGTCTCGAAGGGCGTGGACCAGCGCGACGAGCAGTCGATGTTGTTGGTCCGGAATACCGTCCGCATCAGCTTCTGGAATTGATAAAGCACCTCGTTGGGCAGGCGCGGCGAGGCCAGCCCGCCCGCAGCTTTGCTCTCGACGGCCGACAGGCGCCGGCGCAAGTAGTCCCCGGCTTCGTCCCAGGAAACCGGAACCAGTGCGCCGTCACGACGGATCATCGGCCGCTTGATCCGGTCCCGGCTCCCGACGAAGTCGAGGCCGAAGCGCCCCCGCACGCAGAGCGTTTCGCGATTGACGCCATGCTCCCACTTCGAGCGGACCCGCATGAACTCGCCCTTGCGCGCGCCGACGGTGAGCTGGCAGCCGGTGCCGCAATGCGGGCAGACCGTGTCGGTCTCGACCAGATCCCAGGGCCGAGCCTTGTAGCGATAGGGGAAGCTCATCAGTGCGCCGACCGGGCAGACCTCGACGCAATTGCCGCACTGGTCGCAACTCGCGAGACTGCCCTCGAAGCCGGTGACGGCGGTATCCATGCCTTTTTCGATGGTGCCCAAGGCGACCGCTCCGACCACGTCCTCACACATCCGGACGCAGCGCTGGCACTGGATGCAGCGGTTGACGTTCATGATGATGACGGGGCTGAGACGGATGTCCTCGGAGTGGAACACACGTTTGGCATCGCGGAATCGGCTTTCCCGGGGCCCGTATGCCATCACCATGTCCTGAAGCTCGCACTCGCCGCCCTTGTCACAGATCGGGCAGTCGAGCGGGTGGTTGGCAAGCAGCATGTCGAGCATGGAAGAGCGCGTTTCGTCGATCAGCGGCGTGTTAGTCCGCACCACCATGCCGTCGGTGACCGCGGTGGCGCAGGAAGGCTGCAGCCGCCGCTGCCCTTCGATCTCCACTAGGCACATGCGGCAGGAGGCCAGAGCCGGCAGCCGCTTCAGATAGCAGAAGGTCGGGATTTCGATGCCCAAACGCTCGGCAGCCTGCAGCACCGTAGAGCCTGCCTCCACTTCCAGCGTTTGTTCATCGATCGTGACGCTAACCATGACTTCTTGCGGCCTTCTCCTGCGCGCTCCTTAGTGAAACGAGCACCTGCCCTCCTCGATATGGGCGACGAATTCATGCTCGAAATGCGCCAGTGCCGCCCGCAGCCCCATAGCCGCGCCGTCGCCCAGAGCGCAGAACGTGTTGCCGAAAATGCCCTTGCAGAGCGCTTCCAGCTGTTCCAGATCGTCCGGCGCGCCCTGCCCTGCCTCGACCCGGCGCAGCACTTTCACCACCCAGTTCAGCCCTTCGCGGCAAGGCGTGCATTTCCCGCAGGACTCGTGGTGGAAGAACTCGATGATCCGAGTGGCGACCTTGACCATGCAGGTCGAGTCGTCGATCACGATCACCCCGGCCGAGCCAAGCATCGAGCCGACCGCAGCCAGCGAGTCGAAGTCCATCCCGACATCCAGCCCGCGCTCCGGGATCAGCGGCGCCGAGACCCCGCCGGGGATCACCGCCTTGATCCTGCGCCCCGGCGGCGGCCCGCCGGCGCGGTCCTCGACCAGTTCACGCAGCGATATGCCCATCGGCAGTTCGTAAAGGCCCGGGTTCCGCACGTGCCCGCTGAGGCAATAAAGCTTCGGACCGGGGCTCTTGTCCGGGCCGATGCTGCGAAACCAGTCCGGCCCCCGCGCCACGATATGCGGCACGCAGACCAGCGTCTCGACATTGTTGATCACGGTCGGGCTGGCGTAGAGCCCCGCGACCGCCGGAAATGGCGGTTTCAGACGGGGCTGCGCCCGCTTGCCTTCGAGCGAGTCGAGCATCGCCGTCTCCTCGCCGCAGATATATGCGCCGGCGCCGCAATGGATGTGCACGACGAAATTAAAATCCGAGCCCAGAATCCGTGTTCCCAGATAACCCTTTGCATGGGCCTCGGCGATCGCCTGCTTCAGCCGGTGGATCGCCAGCACGTATTCCCCGCGGATGTAGACATAGGCGGTTTCCGCCCCGATCGCGTAGGCGCTGATCACCATGCCCTCGATCAGTTGGTGCGGATCACGCTCCATGATGATCCGGTCCTTGAACGTGCCGGGCTCGCCCTCATCGGCGTTGCAGCACAGGTATTTCGGCTTGTCGGCCCGTTTCGGCACGAAGCTCCATTTCAACCCGGTCGGGAATCCGGCGCCGCCGCGACCGCGCAGGTTCGCTTGCTTGACGAGGTCGATGATCTCGTCGGGCGTGTGCTCGCGCAGCGCCTTCGCCAGCGCCTGGTAGCCGCCGCCGGCCTCATAGCTCGAAAGCAGATGGCCATCCGGCTCGTCCATGTTTCTGAGAAGGACCGGTTCGAACATGGCGGCTACTCACCCGGCGGTCCTGCGGCGGCGAGTTCGGCGCCGGTCGTTTGCCCCGCCGCCGCGCGCAGCCTGTCCAAGAGCGCGTCGATCCGCGCAATGTCGAGGTCGCCGTGATAGTCGTCGCCGACCTGCATCACCGGGGCCATCTCGCAAGCGCCGAGGCATTCGACGGTCGAAAGCGTGAACAGCCCGTCCGGGGTTGTGCCGCCCTTTTCGATCCCCAGCACAGTCTCCAGATGCCTCAGCAGGTCCTCGGATCGGCGCAGCATACAGGATAGGTTGTCGCAGAGTTGCAAGTGGAACAGCCCCACCGGCTCGGTATGGAAGAGGGTGTAGAAGGTCGCCAATTCGTAGACCCAGACCCGCTCGACACCGAGGATGTCGGAGACCTCTTCCAACACCGGGCCGGGTAGATGGCCATGTTCCTTTTGCGCGATCAGAAGCGCGGGCATGATCGCCGAGCGCTGGTCGGGATACCGCGCCGCCGCCGCCTCGATCTGTTCACGCATGTTCATCGCGTCCAAAATCTCCTGCTACTTGTCCACCTCGGCCATCACAGGGTCGAGGCTGCCCAGCACGGCGATCATGTCCGCCAGGTAGCGGGCATTGCTGACCCCGAACAGTCCCTGAAGGTTGACGAATGACGGCGCCCGCACTTTCATCCGGAACGGTTTTTGCGACCCGTCGCTGATGATGTAGAACCCGAGCTCGCCCTTTGGCGCCTCGATCGCCGAATAGACCTCGCCCTTCGGCACCTTGAAGCCATAGGCCGAGAGGTCGAAATGCTGGATCAGCGCCTCCATCGAGCAGTGCACTTTGTCCTTGTTCACTGGGAAAGCGATTGTCGGCATATCGATCTGGAACGGCCCCTCGGGCATCTGGTCGAGGCACTGTTCGATGATCCGGACGCTCTCGCGCATCTCCTCGACGCGGCATCGCCAGCGCGCGTAGCAATCGCCCTCATCGCGGGTAATGACGTTGAAAGCCAGCCGGTCGTAAATCTCGTAAGGCTCGTCGCGGCGGATGTCCCAGTCAACGCCCGAGGCGCGCAGGTTCGGGCCACTCAGGCCAAGGTCGATACCGTCCTCGGCTGAGATCACGCCGATCCCCTGCGTGCGCTTCAGGAACACCCGGTTGTTCTCGACCAGCCGTTCATAGTCGCGGATCCGGTTCGGGAAGATGTCGCAGAACTCCCTGATCTTGGGGAAGAACCCGTCGGGCAGGTCCTCGCGCACACCGCCGACCCGGCAGAAGGAGGTGTGCATCCGCGCCCCGCTGATCATCTCCAACAGGTCCATGATCATTTCACGCTCGCGCATGGCGTAAATCAACGCGGTCATGGCGCCCAGGTCCATCGGCAACGCGCCGGTGATCAGGAGGTGACCGGAGATCCGCGCGAGTTCGGCCATCAGCACGCGGATATATTGCGCGCGGATCGGCGCTTCGATGCCCAGGAGCTTCTCCACCGCTAGCGCGAAAGCGAGGTTGTTCGAGGGCGGGCAGAGGTAGTCGAGCCGGTCGGTTAGCGGAAAAATCTGGGTGTAAGTGAAGCTCTCGGCCAGCTTTTCGGTGCCGCGGTGGAGATAGCCGATGTGTGGGTCCACGCGCGCGACATACTCGCCGTCCAACTCAAGGACGAGCCGCAGCACCCCATGCGTGCTGGGATGCTGCGGGCCGAGGTTGAGAAGCACCTCCTTTGTGTCGAGCGCTTCACCTGCCGGCCTGCTCAGTTCCGTGACTTCGGTCATCTCATTTCCCGGCGTTGAACGGCCTCCCTTATGGAATGTCCTTGGTGGCAAGATCGGGCTGCGTCGGCGGCGGGCCTTCCGCGCCAAACGGGTTCAGCGTGTCCTTGTAGCCCCGGAGCGGAAAGTCCTTGCGCTGCGGAAAGCCCTCGAAGCCTTCCCACATGTAGATCCGGCGCAGGTCGGGATGGCCCTCGAACCGGATGCCATACATGTCCCAGGCCTCGCGCTCGTGCCAGTTGGCGGTCCGCCAGACCCCCGTCACCGACGGGACCCGCGGCGGATCGCCGAGGCGGCATTTGATCCGAACGCGCCATTTGTTCGGCAGCGAATAGAGGTGGTACACCGCCTCGTAGCGCAGCGTTTCGGGATAATGGTCGACCCCGCAGATGTCGGACAGGAAATCGAACCGCAGCGTCGGATGGCCCTTCAGGAATTGGCAGAGCTCGACGATCATGTCAGGCGGTGAGGCGAAAGCGTGAACCCCATGCGAGAAGCCAAGCTCCTCGATTTCCCCCCCGAAACGTTCCGCGATCAGGGTGCGGATGAGGGACGTCTCCATGCTCATGAGGCTACAACCCGATCCAGAGGCGTCCCGGCCAGCGCGCGGGACCTCTTGATCTTCTCTTGGAGCAGAAGGATGCCATGCATCAGTGCCTCGGGCCGCGGCGGGCAGCCGGGCACATGCACGTCCACCGGCACGAAAGTCTCCGCCCCCTGCACCACGGCGTAAGTGTTGTAGACCCCGCCCGAGATCGCGCAGGTGCCCATGGCGATGACCCAGCGTGGCTCCGGCATCTGGTCGAAGAGCCGGCGCACGACCGGAGCGAACTTCCGCGTCACCGTGCCGGCGATGATCATCACGTCGGACTGGCGCGGCGAAGGTCGAAACACCACGCCGAAGCGGTCGAGGTCGTAGCGGGCGCAGCCGGCCGAAATCATCTCGATGGCGCAGCAGGCAATCCCGAAGGTCTCGGGCCAGAGCGCCGACCGCCGGCTCCAGCTGATGACGCTGTCGGCGGTGGTGAACAGCACGCTGTCCCGAATCGTTTCGCCTACTCCTCCCATTCCAGCGCTCCTTTCAGCCAGGCGTAGGCGAAGCCCACGATGAGCAGCAGCATGAAGACAAACATCTCGACATAGCCGACGAGCCCGATCTCCTTCAGCACGACCGCCCAGGGAAACAGGAACATCGCCTCGACGTCGAACACCACCAGCAGGATTGCTAGGATGAAGAACTGCACCCTAAAGCGGCCCCCGGCGGCCTCGCCGGCCGGGTCCATACCGCACTCGTAGGGCATGTTCTTCGCGGGATAGGGGTTGGACGGGCGCAGGAGCGAGGAGACGTACAGCGTCGCCACGGCCACCAGGACAATTCCGGCGACCATGAAGAGAACCGGCAGGAATTCCATTCCAGTCATGTCGCGCTGCCCCGGTTACCCACCGAGGGCTTGCTCAAGCTGCGACCGACCAAATCTTCTGGCCGGCGGTGCGGCCCTCGTGCAGCGACTAGGGCATCCTTTCGTAGCTTCAAGAGTATTCGGTTGGCCGGTTCATTGCAAATCCAATCGTGTCAACCGCCGAGCACGGAACTCTGGGCAAGCCTCAGACACCACGCCGGAAACAGTCCGATGCCGATGGTGCCGGCGGCGGTCAAGGCGAGCGTGGCGCGGACGGACGGCGTCAGGGCAGGCTCGAACGCGCGCTCCGGCTCGCGCATGTAGATCACCATGACGATGCGGATGTAGAAGTAGGCGGCGACGGCGCTCAGCAGCACCGCGATCACCGCCAGCGTGACGAAACCCCGCTCGACGAGCGCCACCAGCACGTAGAACTTGGCGAAGAACCCGGCTGTCGGCGGAATGCCGGCGAGCGAGAACAGGTAGAGCAGCATCAGAAGCGCCAACCCGCGATGCGACTTGGCGAAGCCGGCGTAGTCCTCGATGACCTCGCCGGAGAAATCGCCATTCCGCATCATGATGACGATGCCGAAGATACCGAGATTCATGAAGGCGTAGATCAGCAGGTAGAGCATCACGCCGGCAATCCCGTCGGCGCCACCCGCCACCACGCCGAAGAGCGCGAAGCCCGCATGGGCGATGCTGGAATAGGCGAGCAGGCGCTTGAAATTGTCCTGCACCAGCGCCACGAAGCTGCCGAGCGCCATCGTCACCACCGCGATCACCGCGACGATGATCCAGGCGTCGGAACCGGCGACCAGCGGGTTGAGGAACACGCGCAGGATCACCGCGAACCCCGCCGCCTTGGGGGCGACCGACATGAAGGCCGTGATTGTCGTCGGCGCGCCTTCATAGACGTCCGGCACCCACATGTGGAACGGCACCGCGCCGACCTTGAAGACCAGCCCCGCGACGATGAAGACCACCGCCAGGAGCAATCCGGGATCGAGCGGGTCGCCGGTCACCGCCGCAGCCATCCCGTCCAGCTGCGTCGTGCCGGTGATCCCGTAGATCAGCGAGACGCCGTAGAGGAAGATTCCCGTCGAGACCCCGCCGAGAACCACGTATTTCAGCGCCGCCTCGTTCGACCGCCGCTCCTTCCTGAGGAAGCCGGTGAGCACATAGGTCGAGAGCGCCATCAGCTCGAGGCCGACATAGATCGACAGCAGATCGGTTGCCGAGGCCATGATCATCATGCCGGAAAGCGCAAAGAGCAGCAGGACATAGTATTCGCTCAACGCGATCTCCTCGATCTCGGCATATTTTCGCGACAGGAGGAACGTCAGGACGGTCGAAAGGTAGAACACCATCTTGAAGAAGACCGCGAAGCGGTCGGCGATAAACATGCCCGAATAGGCCGGCCGCACCTCGCCCGCCAGTAACAGTGTCGCCAGGGTCGCAACCAGCACGGTTGCAGCGGAAGCCCAGACGAGGAAATACCCCTGTCCCTTTGGCACAAGCTGTCCCAGAATCAGCAAGATGCAGGCCCCAGTGACCACCACGATCTCGGGCAGGCTCGCTAGGATCGACTGGAAAAGCGTGGCAGCGGTCATTGGCCGCCCCCGTTAGAATGCACCTGCGTGAGCAGATGCCTCACCGATGGCCCGATGATGTTGAGAAAAGGTCTCGGATAGAGCCCGACCCAGAGCACGAAGACCGCCAGCGGCAGGATCGTCACCAGCTCGCGGGCGTTTACGTCGCGAATCTTGAACCGCACGCCGATGCTGGCTGGACCAAGCGCGACTTTCCTGTACATGCCAAGCAGATAGGCCGCGCCCAGCAGTGCCCCCAAAACGGCGGCCGCGCCGACGGCCAGATTGGCCGCAAACGCGCCCGACAGCACCAGCAACTCGCCCACGAACGAATTCGTTCCCGGCAGCGCCATCGACGACAGGGTGAACAGCGCAAGAAACGCGGTATAGACCGGCGCCGCCTTCATTAGCCCGCCATAATCCGCGATGCTGCGGGTATGGGTCCGCTCGTAGATCAGGCCGACGAACAGGAACAACGCGCCCGTCGTTACGCCATGATTGAACATTTGCAGGATGCCGCCCTCGAGCCCGCGGAGGTTCAACGTGAAAATACCCAGCGTCACGAAACCCATGTGGCTGATGCTGGAATAGGCCACCAGCTTCTTGAGGTCGTCCTGCGCCAGCGCGAGTAACCCGCCATAGACGATTGCGAGCGCCGAAAGCGTAAGCATTAGCGTCGAATAATACAGCGAGGCTTCCGGCAGCATCGGCAGCGAGAACCGCAGGAAGCCGTAGGCGCCCATCTTCAGGAGAACGCCGGCGAGGATGATGCTACCCGCCGTCGGCGCCTGCACATGGGCGTCCGGCAGCCAGGTATGGACCGGGACCATCGGCACCTTGACTGCGAAGGCGATCAGGAAGGCAAAGAACAGCCAGGACTGAACCCGGAACGGCAAATCCTGCGCCGTCAGGGCGAGGATGTCGAAAGTCTCGCCGCCGTGGAAATAGAGCACGATGACACCGATCAGGAACAGAAGGCTGCCCGCCAGCGTGTAGAGGAAGAATTTGAACGCCGCATAGACCCGGCCGTCGCCACCCCAGACGCCGATGATCACGTACATCGGGATCAGCATCGCCTCCCAGAAGACGTAGAACAGGAACAGGTCGAGCGCGCAGAACACCCCCAGCATCAGCGCCTGCATGGCCAGCAGGCTGACCATGAACTCCTTCACCTTGCGGTCGATCGCGACCCACGAGGCGAGCACGCAGATCCAGCCCAATAACGCAGTCAGGAATACAAAGAGCGCGCTGATTCCGTCGATGCCGAGCGCGTAAGTGATTCCGAGCGCGGGCACCCACGGGCGCGTCTCGGTGAACTGCATCTCGTGGGTAGTGGTGTCAAAGCCGGCCAGCATAGCGATGCAGAGAGCGAGGTCGAGGACGGTGACACCTAGCGCCGTCCACCGCACCGCATCGTCGCTGCGGAGAAGCATCAGAACCGCTGCCCCGGCGGCGGGCATGAACACGATGAGGCTAAGCAGCGGGAACGCCATCGCACCCCTACCGCCACACCACAGCGAAGACGGCGATGGCTGCGATCACACCGACGATCATCGCCAGCGCGTAATGGGTCACGACGCCGGTCTGCAGCTTGCGCAGCGCACCGCCACCGCGCAGGATTGAGCGGGCGACGCCGTTCACAACGGCGTCCACACCGTTGAGATCGATCCGCAGTCCGGCCCGTGCGGTTCCGTGCAGGAAGGGCAGCACCACGGTCTCGGACACGTCGCTCACCGCCCTCTCGTAGCGCGCCAGCGGTTTTTCGGCGAGCCACATGAAATGCCGCGCGCCTTTGCGGTAGAACCAGTCGGTGTCGATGCTGATCGTGTTCTCGGGGTCGAGCGCCCTGAGGAACAGCACGAAGCCCAATGCGGTGAACATCAGTATGCCGAGGCTCTCGGTGATATGGACCCCGGTGTAGGGTTCGAAGTCGACTGGATGGGGCAGCAGCGCGTAAAGTGGTTGGGGGAACACCCCGATCGCGATGCACAGCACCGCCGCCATTCCCATCGCAACAAGCATATTGCGGGGCGGCTCCCGCGCCTCCAGCTTCCGGTCCATGCCGAAGAACATGTAGTACGGGAGCTTGAGCCCAGTGTGCAGGAAGGTCCCAGATGATGCCATCGTCAGCGTCAGCACCACCAGCGCGCGGTGATCCTGTCCGGCGGCGGCCACCACCATCGATTTGGTCACGAAGCCCGAGAAGAACGGAAATGCCGAGATCGCGAAGGCGCCGACCATGTAGAGCGCCACGGTCAGCGGCATGGTCCTGTAGAGCCCACCGAGCTCGGTGAGCTTGCGCCGCCCGGTGACGTGGATCACCGCCCCCGCACCCATGAACAGGAGCGCCTTGTAGAGGATATGCGCGAAGGCATGGCTGGAGGCCCCGTTCACCGCCATCTCGGTACCGATGCCGACGCCCGCCACCATGTAGCCCACCTGGCTGACGATGTGATAGGCCAGGAGCCGACGGCAGTCGTTCTCCAGCACCGCGTAGATGACGCCGTAAAGCGCCATTGCCGTGCCGAGCCAAACGAGAAGCTCGGTGCCCGGAAACGCCCGGGCCAGCACATAGACGGCGGTCTTGGTGGTGAAGGCGCTCATGAACACCGCTCCGGTGACGGTCGCCTCCGGGTAGGCGTCTGTCAGCCAGGCGTTGAGAGGCGGCACCGCGGCGTTGAGCATGAACCCGGCAAGGATCAGGTAGGCGGCGACGCCCATCCCCCCCTCGATCGGGCCGAAGAGCAGCGAACCTGTGGCGAGCCCGTGGAGAATGACGCCACCCAGCAGGGCGACGCCGCCGGTGATATGGACCATGAGATACCGGAACCCCGCACGGATCGCCTGCTTGCCGCGCTGGGCAAAGACCAGATAGGCAGAGGCAAACGCCATACCTTCCCAGAACAGGAACAGGGTCAGGTAGTCGCCTGCAAACACCACGCCGAGCGCGCTGCCAACATAGACGAACGCCGCCACATGCTCTCCGGCGCCCGTCAGGTGCAGCGCATAGACCATGCCGATCAGCGCCATAATGGTGAAAACGGTGGCGAAGACGATGCTCAGCCTGTCGACCTTCGCAATCAGGATTTCCTGCCCGATGAACTCCGCCGCGCCGTAGCTGCCCGGCTGCACGGTGAGCACGGCGAGGATCGCCAGCGCGGGAATCAACATCAGATAGGCCTTGCGGATTGATCCTTTCAGGAAAGGGATCGGCAGGGCGCCAAGAATGAACAGCAGGGCGGGATGGACGAAGTCAATCATAATAGTCCTCGCGCCGCATCAACCCGCCCTGATGGCCGAGGAACTTGGAGACGAAGATCAGCAGGACGCAGGACAAGAAGCCATAGACGGCCGACCAGCCCGGCAAGCGGTCCCACAGGAATTCAGCGTGTTCGCGGGGGACCAGAAAATCGGCGATGACGATCAGAACGAGCGCCAGATAAAACAGCCGGCGGCGTTGCTCCGCGTATCTCGCCTCACCAAAGAAATCGACGACACGCCTGATCATCTGACCACTCCTTCCGCCAGGGTGAGAAAATAGCCGGGGAAAATACCCATCGACACCGACAGGATCGCGGTCGCGACCAGTGGGATCGTCACCAACGGAATTTCACGGACCGTCGCCGGACTTTCCTGTGTCTCCGTCCCGAAAAAAGCGACATAGCTGACCGGCAGGAAGTAGGCGGCGTTCAGGACCGAGCTCACCAAGAGCACGACCAGGAACGCAATCTCCCCCGCCTCCACCGAGCCCAGCGCCAGATACCACTTGCTGACGAAGCCCGCGGTCGGCGGCACCCCGATCATGCTGAGCGAGGCCACGAAGAACGCGCCCATCGTCCACGGCAGCCTGCGGCCGATGCCGGCCATGTCGCTGATGTTCCGCTTGCCGGACGCGCAATAGATCGACCCGGCGCAGAAAAAGAGCGTGATCTTGGAGAACGCATGCGCCGCAATGTGGATGATCCCGCCAACCATCGCGACCGGCGACAGCAGGACCGCGCCCAGCACGATGTAGGAGAGTTGGCTGACCGTCGAATAGGCGAGCCGCGCCTTCAGGTCGTCCCGCGTCAGGGCGTAGATGGACGCCATCAGGATGGTGAACGAGACCAGATAGGCCGTTGCGATGCCGAGCCCCAGCCCGTCCACCAGCCCCGTGCCGAAGACATGGAACACCACCCGCAGCACGCAGAACACGCCCATCTTGACCACGGCCACCGCATGCAAGAGTGCGCTGACCGGTGTCGGCGCGACCATCGCGGCAGGCAGCCAGGCGTGCATCGGCATCACCGCGGCCTTGGCGAAGCCGAACAGATAGCAGAAATAGACCACGGTCAGCAGCGCCGGCGAGGCATCGACCCCGGCCAGCAGCCCGCCTGGCACGAAGTCGAGCGACCCCGCCAGATGGTAGGTCAGCGCCAGCGCGGCGAGAAGCACGCTTTTCGACGCCCCCATCAAATAGACGAGGTACTTGCGGCTACCCGTCCATCCCTCTTCGTCCTCGTGGTGATAGACGAGCGGATAGGTAACGAGGCTGAGCACCTCGTAGAAGATCACCAGCGTGAACAGATTGGCGGCGAAGGCGCCCCCGACGGCCGCCGCGAGACTGGCGGCGAAGCAGGCGAAGAACCGGGTCTGCGCGTGCTCGTTCAAGTGGCGCATGTAGCCGATGGAATAGATCGCCGCCACGATCCACAAGAGCGACGAGACGGTGGCAAACACCATGCCGAGCGCATCGACCCGGAAAGCGAAGTCGATCCCCGGCAGAATCTCGAACAGGCGCAAATCGACCGTCCCGCCGGCCAGCACCGTGGGTGCCATCGAGGCGACAATTGCGAACATGGCGATCGCGGCCAAGGGCGAGACGAGATCGCGGAGTTTCTCGCGGTTGTTCAGAACGAGAACTGCAAGGGCCGCCAGGCCTGCGACGGCGACGGCAAGCAGCGGCCGGATCGATATCACCGGGTCCAAGCCGCTATCCTTTCATCATGGTCACGTCGTCGACCTTGAGGGTGGACTTGTTCCTCACGAGGGCGACCAGAATCCCGAGGGCGACCGCAACCTCCGCCGCGGTGATTGCGATGACGAAGATCGCGAAGATCTGCCCGCGGAAATCGTCGTAGTAACGCCCGAAAGCGATGAAATTGATGTTGACCGAGTTGAGCAGCAACTCCAGCGACATCAGCACGACCAGGATATTGCGCCTGAGCAGCACGCCCGCCGCTCCGATCACGAACAGGACCACTCCGAGCAAAATATACCACCAGAGCGGAACCATCACCCCTGCTCCTTCCGCGCCAGCACGATGGCGCCGACCAGGGCCGCCAGCAGGATCACGGAGGCGGCTTCAAACGGTAGGAGATAGTCGGCGAAAAGTGTCATGCTGAGCTGCCTGATCTGATCGCCGCCGCGCATCGCGACGGGCTCCGTGACCGAAAAGCGGTCGCTCCAGAGCACCAGTACAAGCATCTCGACCCCAAGCAGGACGAGCAGCACCAGAGCCGGCAGGTTGCCGCCCGGCAAGAACCGCTGCAATACCGCTTCGCGCACATCGATCATCATGATCACGAACAGGAACAGGACCATGATTGCGCCGACATAGACGAAGATCTGGATGACAGCGAGCAACGGTGCCTCGAGCAAGACGAAGATTGCCGAGATCTGCAGGAAACACGCCATCAGCGCCAATGCGCTGTGAACCGGATTCCGCGCCAGGACCACGGTCAGTGCCGTGATCACGGACGCCGCAGCGAACAGAAGAAAGAACGCCTGATCCATCGACGCCAACCCTCCGCCGCGATCTGTCACTCGGCGCAAGGCGGCCGGGTTTGAGATAGCTGCGCACTTCAGATGCGTCTACAAATTGTGCCCTAGTATCGAATTTTTCTCAAGATTACATGGTTTGGCGCTACGTTATGCCCAAGTCTCAGCATCTGATACGGTGTGCGATCCCGCAGCTGCCTATCCGTTACTCAGGCTGCCTAAGGAGGTTCGGCACGAGATCAGAAACCCTGAAAAAAGGACGTCGCGGCCAGACGGCGGGCCTTTGGCGAGCTTACCCCGCCCAGATGTAGTGAATAATCTCTTCGGCCTCGCGCTCGACCTCCTCGATGCGCTTCTTCACCACGTCGCCGATCGAGACGATGCCGTCGAGTTGGCCGTTCTTTACCACGGGCAGGTGGCGGAAGCGGCCTGTGGTCATGATCTCCATGACCTGGTTGATCGTGTGGTTCTCGGTGCAGAGGTTGACCTTGGCGGTCATTGCGTGACGGACACTCTGCTCCAGGGCCGCAGCCCCATACTTGTTCATGGCGCAGACGATGTCGCGCTCGGACACGATGCCGATCACCTTGCGATCACCATTGGTAACGACCAGTGCGCCGATCCTGTGTTCGGCGAGCCTGTTGATCGCCACGGCGAGCGTCTCGTTCGGGCCAATCGTCTCGACGGCTCGACCCTTGTCCTCGAGAATCGCTTTGACGTTCATGGCTTCCTCCAAGCGCTGCTACGCTCCAGCCCTCCGCCCCGTCTCCCTCTCGGTGCATTTCTGCGCCATCGTGCGCCGCGCGCCTTGATATTTCAAGTCCGACTTGAAATCTCAGGCCACAGTGCTTTCTGGCGGTAGGCCTTCATGATTGGCTTACACAAATCGCCGCCTGCTACAGGGGTCGCCCTTGCCGGCGCCGATGCTCATCGATCAGCCGAGAGCGCCGCCACGGATTTCCAAGGGAAGCCGATTCCGTCGGGCTCATGGGCGGCATGCCTGGTTCCTCTAGATGCATGCCGCTTTCGTCTATTTTCGCAAGCGCCCCTGAAACCTCAGGCGGCGTGCAGGTGCCGTTCAGCGTCCGGCAGCGATTTTGGCAAGCGGCGCGAGGATCGAACTTTCGCCCTTCAGAGCGATATCACTCAGCGAGATGAGGCCCCGTCATTCGCTTCTGCCGGTTGAGCACTGGAAGATGACACCCGGCGCGCCTGCGTTTGTTCAAGCGCCTGCTCCAGGCCTGGTCCTCGAAACAGAAGAATATGCCGGGCGACATCACAGCGTCGGACGCGA
Source organism: Mesorhizobium sp. WSM4845 (assembly GCF_055811455.1). Lineage (NCBI taxonomy): Bacteria > Pseudomonadati > Pseudomonadota > Alphaproteobacteria > Hyphomicrobiales > Phyllobacteriaceae > Mesorhizobium > Mesorhizobium sp. WSM4845. The sequence continues at coordinate 6,729 of NZ_JBVVQA010000018.1, read as the reverse complement.
ATCCTTCGTGGTAAAACATCCGGGTCGATCGAGTGAACGGTGGAATCACTATGGCGGGCGTTACTGTGACAAGACGATCAGGATCCTCATTGATCATGTGCGGCAGATGAACTCCCGGACCGCCGAAGATCCTACGCTAATCTACTCCAAAACAGCCGCTTCGCCGAATTTATTAGGTCTTTCCCCTACTCCCACTCAATGATCAATTAGGTCTATAACTTCTTGTTTTGATTGATAAAATCTTATCATCTTTCCAAGGAATGCCGTCAAGAATACCGTCAGATTCCTAGGCTGTTGAAAAGACTCAAACAATGTGGTCGCCGTCGCGGTATGCACACTTTTGACTGCATTATTTACGACTGCCATTCGGCGAGGTCAAAGCCGGAGTTCACAGACCATAAGGCAAGGACGGTCTTGCTCATGCTCGACAGCCCTAGGTCGAGTAGACGGGAATGGGCTGGCAGGAGATGGGTGTCGTGTCGAATCCTGTCGATCCTCGATCGACCAAAGCTTCGCATTCTCATCTGCTGTGACATTGTGTGGGCACACCTTTTTGAGGTCGTTCATTGGCAAGTCTTTGATGCTTGAAATTCTTCGGTGCTAGCAACATCATGTAATACGCTGGCAGGTTGACGACAAATCTCCTGTTCGATGGAGCTTGTCGTGCATTTTTTTGGATGGATCACCGTGCTAGCGTGGACACATAGGCCCAATGTTCCTCTGTCCTTCAACGTTTCCGCTTCGGAAGACGACCCAAGAAAGGCTTTCTCGGCAGTACTTTCGCGTACTGAAGTACGGAAAAATTAGAATGCCTCTCCATCTGGTCGGGGAAACGATCGAGAAGACACGCAGAGACGGGCAAACTGGTGAAGCTGATGCGCGGCATTTACGTCGATGCCGATGATGACATCGACACGGTGCTCCTCCGACACGCTGTTCGCATGTCCCAATATCTATACCCGCGTGCTATCTCTCTGCAGCCATTTCCGTGCTGCTCGGCCCAACGCGCGACGGTCGCCTCTTCCTAAGCGGTCGACGTAAGCAGCCGACCCGGCTCCGTTTCACTCAAGACCATTCAGAACGAAGGCCCGCCAACCCCTCTGTCGCACAAGCAGTGATCAACGACATTGTGAACGAGTTCCGGATGGCAGTCTCTTCCTTGCACCAGCGATTCCTCGTGGCCTTTCGGCTACGCAGAGAGCATGCAGCGTCAATGGACGACGCCATGCGGGAGGCGATCGCGAAAAGGCTCATAGAGGAATACAGCAGCGCGAAGGGAGCGGCAGACGCGGTGTGGACGCTTGCGCGCGAAAACCAACGTATCGCGAAGGCCAACAGGCCGAAGGCTACTGTGCTCCGTCGCCGCGGTCGTCCCGGTGCGCAACGAAGCTGCGATGGATCTGATCGTGGCCTGGCCATTGCCGGCGACTATATTGCATATCACCGTCGCCGAGGTCCGTTGGGTTCGCCAGCGCGGACGCGTTCGTTGGCGGGATGTCGCCGAAGGGGCCTATCGGCGCGAGCAGGTCGTCACAATTCAGACGCTTGTCATTGATCGTCTGCCGGCGTCGGTTCGCTCCGCGATGTTTCCTGCGGATGGTTATTGCGAAATCCGGCCGACCGGGCGCGAGTCGCCGCGTGAGCTTGGATTTCCCCGCAATGTTGGGATCCGTAAACTTGAAGATCGCCTCCTCGACCTTGCACACGCGCAACGACTGCGTTTGGTCGCGCAGCGGATCGATCCCGCGCTGACCCGCTTGCTTGCGGGGCACAACTCGGTTCGCGCGCGCGATCGTCTGCATCAGAGTGTGGTTCTTCATTGGCTTGTCGAGATAGATCGTCGAGCAGGTTGGCACGTCGAAGCCGGTGATCCACATGGCGCAGACGAAGACCAGTCTCGACCTCCCCACCTCCTGGAGCATGGCTTCAAGCGGAACCGACGAGTTCACCGCCCGGATGCAGGAGGCCATCAACGGGATGATGCTGGACATGATCGCCGCGATTGCCCGCAAGGACTATGACGACAGGCGGCGGCGGCAGGCCCAGGGTATCCAGAAGGCCAAGCAGGAAGGGCGCTACCGGGAGCGGCCTGAGGACCAGAAGCGCAATGCGGCCATAGTGAAGATGCTCAAGGCGGGCCAGTCCTGGAACAACATCGTGGCCGCAACCGGGGCCTCCAGGAGCACCTTGCCTAGGCTGGCGAAGCGGAGCCATTTAGCGCTCCCCTCGCCACGTCATACGTAAACAGGTGGTCCGTACCGTCTGCCCTACGCACTCCAACCGCTGGACAAGGATAGCCCCGCCAGCGCGTGCTCATGTCGGTCTGAGGTACCGCCACCGGGCAGCCTCTCGGCGTCTGGCGGTCGTCTCGCTCGGGCCTGTGTCGTGAAACCGAAGGGGCACGGGGGATGCCACGCATGAGCCTGTTATCCGATGGGTCGTAAGAAAATTTGGCCCGGATATTCCGATCCCTCCTTTTGACCCCGTTGAACCCGCTCACCCGAATTGTCTATCCGAGCTAGCCCAAGCGGCCGATTTGGGGGCGATCTTTATCGGCTACTAATGACCTGTCGCTTGACGCTGGGGTAGATTGGGTGGGCACGCGCGTCAGGCCGGAGTGTAGGCTGGGGTACGGAAGTCGCAATCTTTGAAGGCCCGTCCCCGGCCGCACTCTTGAGACACCCGCCCGGGTGGCCTTGGGGGCGGCACTAGCCGGTGTAAGACTGACAGGGTGCCCAAGGCTCCGCTGTCTGGTCCTGTCATCGCTCAGTCACTATTTTAGTTGTGCTGCCACTGCACCCTGCGAAGGCAGCTCAAAGCAGCGGGGACTAACCCCAAGCCCCCCACCCGGTCCCCGCTGCTCATTTACCGACTACCGTCGCAATGACGTCAAGGCCCGCGTGACCACCTACAACATCGCAGCACACGCCAGTACCCGGCATGATCGTCAAGGCTTTCCGGTGCCGTTGCGGCTCAACGCGCTGCGTTCACGGCGGAATTCGTGAAGGGAGAGATTCGCGCGGCAGGCGCACTGGACGGGCGCGCCATCTTGTCTATCTAATCGCCGACGCAAACCTCACCACGGAAACAATCCACCTCGATCACAAAATCCCAAACATCGTCCTCAAAACGAGCATTCCTCTCGACCTGCTGTTCGGAACCTACCTCGGCCATTAATTTCACATAATTTCACATTCCAAACAGAGACGAAAGTGGCCCAGAGCTTACGGCCGAAACGCTAGCTTAGGCAGTTGGATGCACCGTAACGGGGGCGAGGCTTCCGCGCCGATTCCAAATCCTTTGCTCTTCGGCCGTCCCCTCGTCCGTCTTGACTAGTACGAGCCCACAGCCTATTTCAGCGCCACGTTAGCACTCTCCACTGGCGAGTGCTAACCACGCTCCGGCAACGGAGAACCTTTCAACCTCCGCACCAGGGATATCCAAAATGGCAAAGTCGAATTTCCGGCCGCTGCATGACCGCGTGGTCGTTCGTCGGGTCGAATCCGAATCCAAGACCTCAGGCGGCATCATCATCCCCGATACGGCTAAGGAAAAGCCGCAGGAAGGCGGCATCATCGCCGTTGGTTCCGGCGCCCGCGACGAGGCCGGCAAGCTCGTCCCGCTGGACGTCAAGGCCGGCGATCGCATCCTGTTCGGCAAGTGGTCGGGCACCGAAGTCAAGCTCAATGGCGAAGACCTTCTGATCATGAAGGAATCCGACATCATGGGCATCATCGGCTGAATATCGGCCTCACCACCACTTAAACCCCAGGGCTCAATTCAAGCCCCTGCCAGGAGCTAAAAATGGCTGCCAAAGACGTAAAATTTTCCCGCGATGCCCGTGAGCGCATGCTGCGCGGCGTCAACATCCTCGCCGACGCAGTGAAGGTGACGCTCGGCCCCAAGGGCCGCAACGTCGTCCTCGACAAGTCATTCGGCGCACCGCGCATCACCAAGGACGGCGTCACCGTCGCCAAGGAAATCGAACTTTCCGACAAGTTCGAGAACATGGGCGCGCAGATGGTCCGCGAAGTTGCTTCGAAGACCAACGACATCGCCGGCGACGGCACCACGACCGCGACCGTTCTGGCGCAGTCGATCGTCCAGGAAGGCCACAAGGCGGTTGCCGCCGGCATGAACCCGATGGACCTGAAGCGCGGCATCGACCTCGCGGTTGGCGACGTCGTCTCGACGCTGATCAAGAACGCCAAGAAGATCAAGACCTCGGAAGAGGTTGCCCAGGTCGGCACCATCGCCGGCAATGGCGATGTTTCGGTCGGCTCGATGATCGCCGAAGCGATGCAGAAGGTCGGCAACGAGGGCGTCATCACGGTCGAGGAAGCCAAGACCGCCGAGACCGAACTCGAAGTCGTCGAAGGCATGCAGTTCGACCGCGGCTATCTCTCGCCCTACTTCGTCACCAACGCCGACAAGATGGTTGCGGATCTGGAAGACGCCTACATCCTTCTCCACGAGAAGAAGCTCTCCAACCTGCAGGCCATGCTGCCGATCCTCGAGGCTGTTGTGCAGACCTCGAAGCCGCTGGTCATCATCTCGGAAGACGTCGAAGGCGAGGCTCTGGCCACGCTGGTCGTCAACAAGCTGCGCGGCGGCCTGAAGATCGCCGCCGTCAAGGCGCCAGGCTTCGGTGATCGCCGCAAGGCCATGCTGGAAGACATCGCCATCCTCACCGGCGGCCAGGTCATTTCCGAAGACCTCGGCATCAAGCTCGAGAATGTCAGCCTCAACATGCTCGGCCGCGCCAAGAAGGTGTCGATCTCCAAGGAGAACACTACCATCGTCGACGGCGCCGGCAAGAAGGCCGAGATCCAGGGCCGCGTCGCCCAGATCAAGCAGCAGATCGAGGAGACCACCTCGGACTACGACAAGGAGAAGCTGCAGGAACGTCTCGCCAAGCTGGCGGGCGGCGTTGCCGTCATCCGCGTCGGCGGTGCGACCGAGATCGAAGTCAAGGAAAAGAAGGACCGCGTCGATGACGCCCTCAACGCGACCCGCGCGGCCGTCGAAGAAGGCATCGTTCCCGGCGGCGGCGTCGCACTCCTGCGCGCTTCGATGGCCATCACCGTCAGCGGCGCCAACTCCGACCAGACCGCCGGCATCGCCATCGTGCGCCGCGCGCTGCAGGCTCCGGCTCGCCAGATCGCGGCCAACGCCGGTGCGGAAGCATCGATCGTTGCCGGCAAGATCCTCGAGAACACGGGCCCGACCTTCGGCTTCAACGCCCAGACCGGCGAATATGGCGACATGATCGCCATGGGTATCGTCGATCCGGTCAAGGTCGTGCGCACGGCTCTCCAGGACGCGGCCTCGGTCGCCGGCCTGCTGGTCACCACCGAAGCCATGATCGCTGAGGCTCCGAAGAAGGAGTCGGCTGGCGGCGGCATGCCGGCCGGCATGCCCGGCGGCGGCATGGGTGGCATGGGCGGTATGGGCGGTATGGATTTCTAAGGTCCACGCACCTCAACAATCTCCATGGGCGGCAGCGATGCCGCCCTTTTCTCTGACGCGGAGCCAAGCCGGATGCCACATCCACAGGGCTACATACGGTGGCACGTTCACGGCGGACACCAATGACTGACTTCATTCTGTTCGCCATAGTCGGCTTCCTCGCCCAGGCGGTTGACGGCGCGTTAGGCATGGCCTATGGCGCGATCTCCTCCACCGTGCTGCTCTCCTTCGGTGTTCCGCCGGCGCAGGCTTCGGCCGCGGTACACGCGGCGGAAGTGTTCACCACGGCCGCTTCCGGCACGGCGCACCACTACCACCGCAATATCGACTGGAAGCTGTTCTGGCGGCTTGCTCCTTTCGGCATTCTCGGCGGCTGCCTCGGCGCCTTCGTGCTGACCTCGTTCGACGGCGACATGGTGAAGCCCTACGTCACGACCTATCTCGCTGTGATCGGGCTCTGGCTGTTCCTCCGCTCGTTCCGCAAGATCCCCAGCAATCCGGTTCCTACCCGTCTTGTGGCGCCGCTGGGCACTGTCGGCGGCTTCCTCGACGCTGCAGGTGGCGGCGGATGGGGCCCGATGGTCGTGACCGGATTGCTCGGCGCCGGCGCGCCGCCACGCTACGTGATCGGCACTGTCAATGCGGCCGAGTTCCTGATCACGCTAGCGGTGTCCGTCACCTTCATCGTCGCGCTCGTCAGTGGGCACTGGCAGGAAGCGGGGGCGCTGTCGACACATGCAAGCTCGGTGCTGGGGCTGATCGTGGGCGGCATAGTCGCCGCTCCGCTTGCCGGATGGGTGCTCAAGGCGATTGCCGAGCGGACGCTTTTGCGGCTCGTCGGCTGCCTGATCATGCTGCTCGCTTTGTTCCAGACCGCCCAACAACTGGGATTCGTCTGACCTGAGCAAGCAGACTACCCTTCTAAGCCTTCGCTTTACTTCCGGACATCATGATCGGCGTAACCGAAGTGAATCGCGGACTGGAGGCGACTTGCCACCCTGGAAAACCTAACCTGCGCCACAAACAGCGTATGGCACGCCAGTGATCAACGCGTTTCCCATTTCCGCCTCGCCCGGCCCATCGGTCCTTTTACGCTCTGCTCGATGCAGTGACTGCTCTGCTCGATGCAGTGACTGATGACGGCGGCGATCAACATTGCTTCGCGTGCTCTTTTAGTGCCAATTCAAGCGCCTGGCTTAGCGGCACCGCCTTGGAGAATAGGAAGCCCTGAGCAGTTCTGCAGCCGAGCTTGTACAGAAT